>JACCZI010000144.1 GCA_013696015.1 Nocardioidaceae bacterium | reverse complement strand
CCTGCGGCTACGGCGAAGAGAACGTCCACAACAACCGGGTCATGGCCGCTCGGCTCCGCGAGCTGGGGCTCGCGGTCGAGTACGCCGAGAGCCCGGACGGACACAACTTCACGGCCTGGCGAGACGTACTCCACCCGCACCTGACCGGACTGCTGAGACGGGTCTGGGGGGCTCGAGCGTGCAGCGTGAACAGGTCGAGCTAGGCGCATCCGGCTTCGACCGCTCGGGCACCCTGATCCGCTACGGGCACTACGGCCGGCCGGTGATTGTCTTTCCCAGCGAGCAGGGGCGCGCCTGGGACTACGAGAACAACGGCATGGTGGGTGCCGTCGCTGACCTGATCGAGGCCGGCAGGGTCAAGCTCTACTGTGTGGACTCCTTCGACCATCTGACCTGGTCCGATCGCTCGGTGCCGGTCGAGGAGCGGGCCCGCCGCCACGAGGCGTACGAGTCGTGGATCTGTGACACGGTGGTGCCGGCGATTGGTGCGGACTCACCCGGCGCGGGCGACGCCGTCGTCACCGGCTGCAGCCTCGGTGCCTACCACGCACTCAACCTTGCGCTGAAGCGGGCGGACCTGTTCCCGGTGGCGATCTGCCAGTCGGGCACCTACGACCCGACGGCGTGGTACGGGTGGGGGGAGCGTGGCGACGCGGCGTACTTCAACAACCCCACCGACTATGTGCAGCATCTGCACGGCGACCACCTGGCGTGGTTGCAGAGCCGGGTCTATGTCGTGCTGGTCGTCGGTCAGGGGGCTTGGGAGACCGACCCCACCGGCGCGCTCCCGTCGACGCATCGGACCGCGGCGCTGCTGCGCGACAAAGGGATCCCGCACGAGCTCGACCTGTGGGGGACCGACGTGGCACACGACTGGCCGTGGTGGCGGCGGCAGATCGCTCACCACCTGGCCCGGTTCTGTTGAAAGGACCCAGGAGGCGATGTGGCTGACCGCACACGACACCTGATCGGCCTGCTCCTAGGCGCCGAGGAGGACTGGTCGCGCGCCTTTGAGGCGATCCTGAGCCGCGTCGGCCCGGTGACCGACGACTCCGGTCGAGTACACGAGATCGTCAGCGAGCGACTCACGATCGAGCCGTTCGGCCTGACCGACCCGGTCCGCCCCGACCTGGTGATCGACCGGCTCGCGCACTGGTACTACCACCCGCGCGAGTGGCTGAAGAAAGCCGCGTTGGTGGACGGCACCTACCTGCTCAACTCGCCGTTCACGTTCCAGTCGATGGAGAAGCACAGCGCGTACTGCGCGATGCTGCGGCTCGGGCTGCACATCCCGCCCACGGTGCTGGTGCCGTACAAGAACCCGATCGATAACGACCGCTGGGTCTACACGGCTGCGAAGTACAACCGCACCT
Source organism: Nocardioidaceae bacterium (assembly GCA_013696015.1). Taxonomy (GTDB): domain Bacteria; phylum Actinomycetota; class Actinomycetes; order Propionibacteriales; family Nocardioidaceae; genus JACCYJ01. Next base: position 1,240 of record JACCZI010000144.1, on the reverse strand, counting down.
TCGACCTCGACGCGCTCGCGGACCAGCTCGGGTACCCGCTGTACATGAAGCCGTTCGACGGTGGCGGGTGGCGCGGCGTCTCACGCATCGCCAGCCGCGAGTCGCTGCACCGCGCGTACGACGACTCCGGCGAGATGCTGATGCACCTGCAGGCAACAGTGGAGTACGACAAATTCGCCCGGGCGCTCTCGATCGGGCCGGAGACCATGGTGATGGACTTCCGGCCGGATCAGCCGATGCACGACCGCTACGCCGTCTCGCACGACTTCCTGAGCGCGTCGGCGGGCGCGCAGTGCGTAGCGGTGAGCCGCGTGGTGAACGCCTTCTTCGGCTGGGAGTTCAACTCGGCGGAGATGCTGGTCAAGGGCGATGCGGTCTTCCCGATCGACTACGCCAACGCGTGTCCCGACGTCGCGCTGACGTCACTGCACTACTACTTCGTGTGGGCGGTCAGAGCGCTCGTGCGGTGGTCGGCCTTCTGCCTGGTGACCGAACGCACGGCGACCATCGACCTGCACATGAGGCGTTACTTCGACATCGCCGACGACGAGGCGCTCGACTACGACGCCAAGCTCGCGGCGTACCTCGCGCTGGCCGACGAGCACTTCGAGACCGAGCGCTACTGGAGCTGGTGCGCCGAGCATCTGCCGCACCTCGACGAGCTGGTGCTCGAGTGGGTGTCGGGGCCTGACTTTGCGCGCCTGCTGCGCGAGACCGTCGAGGCGACGTACCCGGCGCACGAGCGCGAGCGGTTCATGGCCCACTTCGCCGGCCTGGTCGGGCTCTGGGCAAGCGACGAGTCGGCGCGCCTGAAATCCCACGACTGACCAGGTCCAGCCTCTACGCTTTCCCCAAGCCCCATTGGGGATTGACGACACCACCATGACCGGAGGCTCGACCATGTCGCGACGCCGAGCCCGGCTCGCCACAACAGCCGCCGGCGCCGCCATGGCCGTCTGCCTGGTGCTGGTGCTTACGCTGGTGGGAGCGCCCGGCCTCGCGGCGTCCGATGCCGGGCAGGCGGTGCTTCTCACCGAGCGTGGCCGTGGCAACCCCAAGGCGTACGCATTCCTGGCAAAAGTCGACGGCGATCCGGTGCACTGGAGCGCCTGTCAAAAGATCGGCTGGCGCATCGACACCGACGATTCACCGAAGCGCGCTGTCCCGCACGCCAAGGAGGCCGTGTCGCGGATCGAGGACGCCACCGGCCTGCGCTTCGCCTACCAGGGCAAGACAGACG
>JACCZI010000123.1 GCA_013696015.1 Nocardioidaceae bacterium | reverse complement strand
GCAGATGAACTTGTTGCTGCACAGATCGTTGCTGCCGTTGAACCGGACCAGGTTGAACTGGGCTCGGTTGGCGGTGCCGGGCACCGGTGTCTTCTCGTTGTCGCCGACGCTGTTGTCGTCGTCCAGGTCCGCCCAGGCGGAGGCGTTGGTGCCCGTGAGCCAGTCAGCCGAACGGTTCAGCCAGTCGCGCCGGAAGAAGTTGACCTGCTTGGGATCGCCACCGCGGGAGGCTCCGGGGTAGTAGTCGTAGACCTTGGCGTCGCCGCGGTCGTTGCTGACCAGGTCGCGCCGGTAGAGCACCGCCCCCGTAGCGGCGTCGATGACGTGGCTGTAGTCGAGGCTGTCGCCGGCCTGGGTGTAGGTCGACCAGCCGAGACGGGTGCCGGACGGTGTGGCGAACCACACCAGCTCGGCGCGGTCACCGTTGGACCAAACACTCGTGCCTGCGGAGCGGCTGGCGCGCTGCACCGCGCCGGAGTCGGCGCTGCCGCCGACGTCCTGGGCGGCGGCGATGCGGGCTGCGGCTGCCGAGAGCTGCGGACTGTTGCTCTTACCGGAGGTCAGGCCCCCGAGGCCCGCAACCGGCGAACCCTGGATGGCGATCAGCTCACCGGCCTTGGTAACGTGGGCCTCCAGGCCGTTGCCGAACACGGTGACACCACGAACCGACTGGGTCCAGGACAGGTGGTGGGTGCCGATCACGTCGACGTAGGCCTTACGCAGTCGCAGCGTCGCCAGGTCACCCTTGCGCAAACCCAGGTCGGTCAGGTGGCGGCGTACGTATGAGAGCGCGACCTGCTTGGCAGGTGCACTGCTGCGACCGGTGAGGAAGCCGTCCTGGGACGCGACGTTGGCCGGGGTGCCGGTCAGGGGGTCGATGTCGACCACCGCGTCGGGCCCGATGGCCGTACGCAGAGCGCCGACCCGCGCGCCCGCCGGGCCCTTCAAGGCCTTGCCGGAGGCGACGGTCTGTCCTGCGGCGGCCACCTGGCGGGCGTCGTAGTAGCCCTTGCGCTCACGCGCGTTCGAGCTTGAGTCGAAGCCCGAGGTCGATGCCTTGACGGCGGCGCTGTTCGTTGAGGGGGACGCCGAGGTGGGGCCGGCGACGCTGAAGGCGGCCGCGGTGGCGGCTGCCATGGCGACAGCACTTCGGTAGTGCCGTTTGCCCATGGGGCTCTCCGTTCCGAAGGGTCATGCCTAAGGAGGCCATCAATGATGACACAGCGGACTCTATGACGAGTCGCTCCGTTTGCAACAGGGGAAGGCGCGGTTGGCCTTTGGATGAACGCTCGAGGACCAACAGCCGCACGGGCTCGCGGTCCGGGGACATGCCAGGGTGGGACACATGGCAGTCGTCGAGGTCGGCACGGCGGCGGTCTCGCCAGCCGACGTAGTCGCGGTGGCCAGTGAGGCGGCCGCCGTACGGCTGGGCGCCGACGCCCTGGTCGCGATCACAGCCAGCCGCCGGGCCGTCGAAGCACTGGCATCGGCAACGGTGCCCGCGTACGGCGTCTCGACCGGCTTCGGCGCGCTGGCCACCCGGCACATCGCGCCGGAGCTGCGCTCCCAGCTGCAGCGCAGCCTGATCCGGTCGCATGCGGCTGGCGCCGGGCCGGAGGTCGAGCGCGAGGTGATTCGCGCGATGATGCTGCTGCGGCTGTCCACGCTTGCGACCGGGAGCACCGGGGTGCGTGTGGAGACCGCGCAGGGGCTCGCGGCGCTGCTGAGCCACGGCATCACTCCGGTCGTGCCTGAGTACGGCAGCCTCGGCTGCTCCGGTGATCTAGCGCCCCTGGCGCACTGCGCGCTGGCCCTCATCGGCGAAGGCGAGGTGCGCGACGCGTCGGGCCTGCGGCGTCCGGCGGCCGAGGCACTGGCGGAGGCCGGGCTCGCTCCGGTCGAGCTGGCCGCCAAGGAGGGCCTGGCGCTGATCAACGGGACCGACGGGATGCTCGGCATGCTCGTGCTGGCGCTGGCCGATCTGGCGAGGCTGATGCGCAGCGCGGATGTCGCTGCCGCGATGAGCGTCGAGGCGCTGCTGGGCACCGACCGGGTGTTCGCGGAGGACATCGTCGGCCTGCGGCCGCACCCCGGTCAGCTGACGGTGGCCGCCAACCTGCGCCTGCTGCTCGAGGGGTCAGCCATCGTCGCCAGCCACCGCGGGTCCGACTGCACCCGCGTGCAGGACGCGTACTCGATGCGGTGCGCCCCGCAGGTGCACGGCGCTGCGCGGGACACCTTCGCGTACGCAGGCGTCGTCGCCGATCGGGAGCTGGCCAGCGCCATCGACAACCCGGTCGTGCTGGCGGACGGGCGGGTCGAGTCGAACGGCAACTTCCACGGGGCTCCGGTGGCGTACGCGCTCGACTTCTGCGCGATCCCGGTGGCGGACGTGGCGAGCATGTCGGAGCGGCGCACCGACCGCTTCCTCGACGTCGCGCGCAGCTCAGGGTTGCCGGCGTTCCTCGCACACGATCCCGGTGTGGACTCCGGGCACATGATCGCGCAGTACACCGCGGCGGCGATCGTGTCGGAGCTCAAACGGCTGGCGGTGCCCGCCAGCGTCGACTCGATCCCGAGCAGCGCGATGCAGGAGGACCACGTCTCGATGGGGTGGACGGCCGGCCGCAAACTGCGGCGGGCGGTCGACGGGCTCGCCACGGTGCTGGCAGTCGAGGTCCTGACCGCCGCCCGGGCGCTGGACATGCGCGCGCCGCTGCAGCCCGGGTCGGCAACCGGCGCGGTGGTGCGGCTGCTCCGAGAGCATGTCGCCGGTCCCGGCCCCGATCGCCACCTGGCGCCGGAGATCGAGGCGACCGCCGGTCTGGTGGGTACCGGTGCAGTCGTCGCCGCCGCCGAGTCGGTGACCGGACCCCTGGCATGACAGAACCACCGCTGAGCGTCAGGCTCAAGTGAGCAGGGAGGCGCCGATGAGTCGTGAGATCCGGGCCGCCACTGGCACCGCGCTGACCGCGCGCAGCTGGCAGACCGAGGCACCGCTGCGGATGCTGATGAACAACCTCGACCCGCAGGTGGCCGAACACCCGGAGCAGCTGGTCGTGTACGGCGGCTCCGGCAAGGCGGCGCGCGACTGGCCGTCGTACGCCGCCCTGGTGCGCACGCTGACCAACCTGCGCGAGGACGAGACGCTGCTGGTGCAGTCGGGCCGTCCGGTCGGCGTGATGCGCACCCACGAGTGGGCACCCCGCGTGCTGATCGCCAACTCCAACCTGGTCGGCGACTGGGCCACCTGGCCGGAGTTCCGCAGGCTCGAAGCGCTGGGGCTGACGATGTACGGCCAGATGACCGCCGGGTCGTGGATCTACATCGGCACGCAGGGCATCTTGCAGGGCACGTACGAGACGTTCGCGGCTGTGGCCGCGAAGCTGAGCGGCGCCGGCTCGCTTGCGGGGACAGTCACGCTGACAGCAGGGCTGGGTGGCATGGGCGGAGCGCAGCCGCTGGCCGTCACGATGAACGACGGCGTGTGCATCTGTGTGGAAGTAGACGAGTCCCGGATCGTGCGGCGGCTGGAGCACCGCTACCTCGACGTGCGCGCGGATGACCTGGAGCACGCGCTGCGGCTGGCCGTCGAGGCAAAGGCCGCCCGGCGGCCGTTGTCGATCGGAGTCCATGGCAACGCCGCCGACATCGTGCCGGACCTGCTGGCCCGCGGCGCCGACATCGACGTGGTGACCGACCAGACCAGCGCTCACGACCCGCTGATGTATCTGCCGAGCGGAGTCGCGTTCGACGACTGGGTAGCGCTGCGCGAGAAGGACCCGGTCGCTCTCACCGAGCGGGCCCGAGAGTCCATGGCGCGCCACTGCGAGGCGATGGTCGGCTTCGCCGATGCCGGAGCCGAGGTGTTCGACTACGGCAACTCGCTGCGCGCCGAGGCACGAGAGGGTGGGTATGCGCGCGCGTTCGACTACCCGGGCTTCGTCCCCGCGTACATCCGGCCGCTGTTCTGCGAGGGCCGTGGCCCGTTCCGCTGGGCGGCGCTGTCGGGTGACCCGGCCGACATCGCCGCGACCGACCGTGCGGTGCTCGACCTGTTCCCCGACCACGAGCCGTTGCACCGCTGGATGCGCAAGGCCGCCGAGCGGGTCCAGTTCCAGGGGCTGCCCGCGCGCATCTGCTGGTTGGGGTACGGCGAGCGTCACCTCGCCGGGATGCGGTTCAACGACATGGTCGCTTCCGGCGAGCTGCGGGCGCCGGTCGTCATCGGCCGTGACCACCTGGACTGCGGCTCGGTCGCCTCGCCCTACCGGGAGACCGAGGCGATGCTCGACGGCTCCGACGCTATCGCGGACTGGCCGCTGCTCAACGCGATGGTCAACGTCGCCTCGGGCGCCACCTGGGTGTCCATCCACCATGGCGGCGGCGTGGGCATCGGCCGATCGATCCACGCCGGCCAGGTGGTCTGCGTCGACGGCACCGAGCTGGCCGGGCGCAAGGCCGAGCGGGTGCTCACCAATGACCCATGCATGGGCGTCATCCGCCACGTCGATGCCGGCTACGGCGACGCCGTCGCAGTCGCTGAGTCGCGTGGCGTTCCGATCCCGATGCGGGACGAGGGATGACCGTACGTGCCGCCACGCCCGAGGATGCAGCGGCGGTCGCGCACGTCCAGGTCACGAGCTACCAGACGGCGTACGCCCTGCACTTCCCGGCCGGGTACTGGGACGGCGTCACCGAGGAGGAACAGACGCTCGACTGGCAGGCGTGGTTGGACGGCCATCCCGATGACGTGTGGTTGGTCGCGACCGACGCCGGTGCGGTCGTCGGCTATGGGCTGGCCCGGGTCGGCGCCTACCACGGTGTCGACGGCGAGGTGATGGCACTCCACGTGCTGCCTGAGCAGGGCAATCGGGGTCACGGGCGCCGACTGCTCGCGACCGCCGTGCACCTGTTGATCGGCTCCGGCTGTCGCAGCATCGGTTTGAGCACCCTGGTCGGCAATCCGGTGCGCCGGTGGTACGAGTCACTCGGCGGTACCGGGGTCGCCACCACCGTGGCGGCTGCGGGAGACGGCTGGACGGTACGCGAGGTCGTGTACACCTGGGCCGACGCCGCAGAACTGATGGCCCGACTCGATGAACGCTCCAGCGGGCGCACTTCCAACGGCTGAGCGTCACTTCCAACGGGTTCCAACCCATTGGAAGCGTCGCTATCCCAGGTTAACGTGGGATGGGGTCGTGGCGCCGCCAGCGCAGGAACGCGGCCACGATGGCGTCCGGGGACGACTCGATGTCCGCGCGCATCCCCGGTTCGTCGACTCCGAGGGGCTCGAGTGCGTCGAGCTGGGACTCGAGCAGCGACGCGGGCATGAAGTGGTCCGCGCGCTTCCGCAGCCGTTGGCGCAGCACCCGCTCGCTGCCGTCCAGGTGCAGGAACACCGCGCTCGGGGCCGCCTCGCGCAGCTGGTCACGGGATTTGCGGCGCAGCGCTGAGCAGCTGGCGACACCGCCAGCGGCGGCATGGTGGCGCAGCCAGTGCGCGATCGCGGCCAGCCAGGGCTCCCGGTCGGCCTCGGACAACGCATGCCCTGACCGCATCTTCTCGACGTTCCCGGGCGGGTGGAAGTCGTCTGCATCGGCGTACTCGACGCCCAGGCGTCGCGCCAGCTCCACCCCCACAGTGCTCTTGCCCGAGCCCGACACCCCCGTCACCACGACCAGCGGGCCGCCGGTCGGCAGGTTCACCAGCGCCCCCGGTGCACGACCTCGTCGGGCCCGCGACGCCTCCGCGTCGCGGCCGACCCTCGTACGCCGTCCGGAGCGCGATGCCCGATCGTGATCGCACCGATCGGCTCGTGGTCCGCGGGCACACCGAACGCCTCGCGGAACGCGTCCGTGCGACCCGGCGGGATCCCGAAGAAGCAGGCACCGAGCCCTTCGTCCACCGCGGTGAGCAGCATGAGCAGCGCCGCCATCCCGGTGTCGATGAGCCAGTACGGCACCGGCCACCGGCTCTCGTCGCGGTCCGACCAGCCCTTGTCTGGCTCGGCGTACCGCTCGAGGTAGGCGCCCTGGTCGGCCATCGGCACCACGATCACCGGCGCGCGCCGCATGCCGTCCGACCAGGCGTCCCCACCCTCTCCTGGCGAAGTGGCCACCTGCCAGAACGTCATAACCGACAATGGGTCGTCGAGCAGCAGGAACGCCCAGCCCTGGCTGAATCCTGCGCTCGGGGCGCGTAGCGCATGGGACAGGATGCGATCAACCGTGTCCGGGTCGACCGGCTCGTCGGTGTAGCTGCGCACCATGCGGCGCCGGCGGACCACGTCGGCAAACTCCATGCGACCAGCATGGCGACTCCGGCAGCAGAGGGAGAACGGTGGGCTTCGAAGCAATGTGGGACGCGCTGGCCGCGGTGGGCCGGGACCGCGCCTCCGGCGGCTACCGCCGCTTCGCGTGGAGCGACGCCGACATGGCCTGCCGCGAGTGGTTCGCTGGGGCTGCCTGCGAGCGCGGCATGGCACTGGTCGAGGACGGCAACGGCAACGCCTTCGCCTGGTGGGGAGACCTGGACGCCGGAAATGCGGTGCTGACCGGGTCACACCTCGACTCCGTGCCGGACGGCGGCGCGTACGACGGTCCGCTCGGTGTGGTGTCCGCGTTCGCCGCTGTGGATGCGTTGCGCGAACGCGGCGTCGAACCACGTCGGGCTGTGGGCATCGCCAGCTTCGCCGACGAGGAGGGCGCCCGCTTCGGGATCGCGTGCGCCGGTTCCCGGCTGCTCACCGGAAGCCTGGCAGCGGATCGGGCACGCGGACTGCGCGACCGCGACGGCGTGACCTTGGCCGAGGTGCTGCGCGGCCGCCAGCGGAACCCTGATCGCCTCGGCCCCACACCGCGGCTGCTTGATCGCCTCGGTTGTTTCGTCGAGCTGCACGTCGAGCAGGGGCGCGGCCTGGTCGAGCACGGCGCTCCGGTCGGAGTGGCCAGTGCCATCTGGCCGCACGGTCGGTGGCGTTTCGACTTCCGGGGTGAGGCCAACCATGCCGGCACCACCCCCATGCGCGACCGGCGCGACCCGATGCTCACGTACGCGATGACCGCCCTCGCGGCGAACAAGCAGGCCCGGCTGGCCGACGCGCGGGCGACCTTCGGCCGGCTCGACGTGGCACCGAACGGCACGAATGCGATTCCGTCCCGCGTCCAGGCCTGGTTGGACGCCCGAGCGCCCGACGAGGCGACCGTCAAAGCGCTGGTCGACCAGGTCACCCGCCAGGCTGAGGAGCGGGCCGGACGCGACGGCACCGACCTCACCGTGACGATGGAGTCGGTCACCCCAGCTGTGGCCTTCGACGGCTCGTTGCGAGACCGTGTCGCACGGGTGCTGGGCGGCGTGCCGGTGCTGTCGACCGGCGCCGGTCACGATGCCGGAGTGCTACAGGCGGCCGGGATCCCCACCACGATGCTCTTCGTCCGCAACCCGACCGGCGTCTCCCACGCGCCGGATGAGTACGCCGAGCCCTCGGACTGCGCGGCCGGCGTCACAGCGCTGGCGCTGCTCCTGCAGGAGCTGGTGACATGAGGGTGCGCAAGCTGCTGGTACGGCGGCTCATCGTGGCCACCATGGTCATCGCGCTGGGTCCGGCCGCCGTGGCCGCCACCCAGCACCGAGTGCTCGGCGAGCTGCCGGAGCTGACCCGCTTCGGTGACTTCTGCGCCGGTGTCGCGGCGCTCCTCACCGCCGTCGGTGCCATCAGCGCTTGGCTGGTGCGCCACCGGGGCCGCCAGGTGCAGCGCATGGTGCTGCTCGTCACCGCGGCCGTCTCGGGCCTCATCGCCGGGGTGTGGTCGAGTGTGGGAACCGTCTACTTGGCCGTCGACCGAGGCGAGACTGCGCCGTGGGCACCGGTGTGGCTGTTCGCCTGGCCGGCCCTGCTGCTGCTCGGCACCCGCATCGCCTGTGGTAACGGGCCTCGCATCGAAACCACGACGCGGCCCGACCCGATGCTGCCCCGCGTCCAGCTGCCCCCAGAGGGCGCCGCTGTGTGGCAGACGCGGCTCACCGCAGGCATCTTCCTCCTCGGCGCCGTCGTGCTCACGACGGTCGGCTCCGCCGCCGCTTCGGTGAGCGGCCCCCTCACCGTCGTGTGCTGGGTGATGGCCGTGCTGTCGGTGCTCCTCGCACGGATGCGGCTGCGGTTGGACGATGCCGGCGTCTCGCTGTCCCCCTGGGGAATCCCGGGGACCACGAAGATCCCCTATGCGCGGATCGCCGCCGCTCGGGTCGAGCACCTGAAGCCGCTGCGTTTGAGTGGCCCGAGCGAACGTGTGCTGGCCGGTGACTGCGGCGTCGTCCTGCGCTCAGGTCCGGGGCTGGTCATCGAGCTCGCCGACGGCCGGAGGCTCGGCATCATGATGTCGGCGCCCGAGGTGCCGGCGGGCATCATCAACGCACAGCTGGACCGGCTCCGCCACGGCGTGGAGAGTGGAACCGGTCCAGAGCCGAGCCGGCGATGACCACGTACTGGTGCGAGCGTGCCTGGCTGGGCCCCGCGGACGGCGTGCGCGAGGGTGTCGCGATCGGGGTCACGGGTGACCGGATCGCGTCCGTCGAGACGCCCGCGGCACCGAGCCCCGGGGCGGTCGTGCTGCAGGGGCTTGTGGTGCCCGGCTTCGCCAACTGCCACAGCCACGTGTTCCACCGGGCGCTGCGAGGTCGGACCCAGTCCGGGAGCGGCAGCTTCTGGGCCTGGCGCGAGCAGATGTACGCGGTAGCCGAGCGGCTGGACCCGGACTCCTTCCGCCGCCTGGCGCGGGCGACGTATGCCGAGATGGCCACGGCCGGTGTCACGGCGGTGGGCGAGTTCCACTATCTGCACCACGGCCCGGACGGCGTCGCGTACGCGGACGCGAACGAGATGGGACACGCGGCGGTGGCGGCCGCGCGCGAGGCGGGGCTGCGCATCACGCTGCTCGACACCTGCTACCTCAGCGCGGGCTTCGGCTCGCCGGTGAGGGGGGTGCAGCGCCGGTTCAGCGACGGGGACGCCGACGGCTGGGTGACTCGGGTCGAACAGCTGACCGCGGCGTACGCCGGCGCCAGCGATGTGGTGGTGGGCGCCGCCATCCACTCGGTGCGTGCCGTCCCCGCCGGGCAGCTGCGCACCGTCGCCGACTGGGCTGACCGCCGCGAGTCCCCCCTGCACGTGCACCTGTCGGAACAGCCGGCGGAGAACGCCGACTGCCTGGCCGCCACCGGCAGGACACCGACGATGCTGATGGCCGAGCACGGGGTGCTGGGCCCTCATACGTCGGTGGTCCACGCCACCCACCTCGGCCCCGAGGACATCGCTGTGCTCGGTGACTGTGGCGTGTACGCGTGCCTCTGCCCGACGACCGAGCGCGACCTGGCCGACGGCGTCGGTCCGTCACGAGCCCTGGTGACCGCGGGCGCGGTGCTGACGCTGGGGACGGACAGCCATGCCGTGATCGACATGAACGAGGAGATGCGGGCGGTCGAGATGGACGAGCGCCTCATCAGCCTGCGCCGTGGGACGTGGCATGCCGATGAGCTGATGACCGCGGCGACGTCGAACGGCCAGTCGTCGCTGGGCTTCTTGGGCACGAGCGGGCTGGTCGTCGGCGGCCGGGCGGACCTGGTCTGCCTGCGCACCGACTCCGCGCGCACCGCGGGCACCGGCGGCGACGCGCAGACCGCGGTGTTCGCCGCCACGGCCGCAGACATCACCGACGTGGTGGTGGATGACAGCCCGGTGGTGACCGGGTCCCGGCACATGTCCCTGCCGGAGGCGGCTCGCGACCTGGACGCGGTCGTCGGCGAGATCCTGGCCGCATCGTGACCAGCGTGCTGCTGACCGGGTGCGGCTCGCTCGTCACCAACAACGCTTCACACGGTGACGGCAGCCGGCTCGGGCTCGTGGCCGACGGGGCGCTGGTCATCGACGGGGACCGGGTCGGGTGGCTGGGATCCCGCAGGGACGCACCACCGGCCGATGCCGTGGTGGACCTCGGGGGTCGGGCGGTGGTGCCCGGGTTCGTCGACGCTCACAGCCACCTCGTCTTCGCCGGCGACCGGGCGGAGGAGTTCGCCGCGCGGATGGCCGGCGAGCCGTACACCGCGGGCGGCATCGCCAGCACCGTCACCGCGACCCGCGCCGCCAGCGATGAGGAGCTCGCCGCCACCGTGGCTCGGCTCGTCGCGGAGATGACCCGGCAGGGCACCACGACGGTCGAGGTCAAGAGCGGGTACGGCCTGACGGTCATCGACGAGGCCCGCTCGCTCGCGATCGCCGGGCGGGTGACGCCGGAGACGACGTACCTCGGTGCGCACGTGGTGCCTGCGGAGTACGCCGACGACGTCGCCGGGTACGTCGACCTCGTCACCGGTCCGATGCTGGACGCCTGCGCGCCGTACGCCCGGTGGGTCGACGTGTTCTGTGAGCAGGGGGCGTTCGACGCCGACGCGGCGCGGACGGTGCTGAGCGCCGGGATGCGGGCCGGGTTGCAGGCCCGGATCCACGCCAACCAGCTCGGGCACGGTCCCGGGGTGCAGCTAGCCTGCGAGCTGGGCGCGGCTGCCGCGGACCACTGCACCTACCTGCACGACGCCGACGTGGACGCGCTCGCACAGTCCGGTGTCGTCGCGACGCTGCTGCCCGGGGTCGAGTTCTCGACCCGGTCGCCCTACCCGGACGCGCAGCGGCTGCTGGCGGCCGGCGTGACCGTGGCGCTGGCAACCGACTGCAACCCCGGCTCCTGCTATACCTCCTCGATGCCGCTGTGCATCGCCCTGGCCGTCCGCGAGATGGGCATGTCCCCGGCGCAGGCGCTGTGGGCGGCGACGGCTGGCGGCGCCGCGGCACTGCGGCGCGACGACGTCGGGCACCTCGGCGTCGGGGCGCGTGCGGACCTCGTCGTGCTCGACGCGCCCTCGTACCTCCACCTCGCCTACCGTCCCGGGGTCCCGCTGGCGCACGCCGTCTGGCGCGCCGGCCACCAGGTCGCCTGACCGCCGCTGGTTCGGGATCGTGGCTGCCCGGCCAACCACAATCCCAAACCATCGGGTTGGGGAGGCCGGTGTAGCCTGAGATGCGTACGACAGGGGAGCGCCATCGGGCGCTGAGAGTGCGGACTTGCCGCAGACC
>JACCZI010000094.1 GCA_013696015.1 Nocardioidaceae bacterium | reverse complement strand
GCTCTGTCCTGGTCGGCAACCCGGTGGACGGACCGCCGCGCTGGATGTCGCAGACCAGCAGCGGCAGCTCGAGCATCACTGCGAGCCCGATCGTCTCGCTCTTGAGCGCCAGGCCGGGGCCGGACGTGGTGGTCACGCCCAAGGCGCCACCGAAGGCCGCGCCGAGAGCCGCGCCCACACCGGCGATCTCATCCTCGGCCTGGAACGTCGTCACGCCGAAACGTTTGTGTTTCGCTAGCTCGTGCAGGATGTCCGAGGCGGGAGTGATCGGGTACGAGCCGAGGAACACCGGCAGCCCCGACTGCTGGCCGGCGGCGATGATGCCGTACGCCAGCGCGAGGTTGCCGGTCACGTTGCGGTACCGACCGACAGGCATCCGGGCCGGCTTGATCTCGTACGAGACCGCGAACGCCTCGGTCGTCTCGCCGAAGTTCCACCCAGTCCGGAACGCGGTGATGTTCGCGTCGCGCAGGTCCGCCTCGGCGGCGAACCGGGTTGCCAAGAAATCAAGGGTCGGCGCGGTCGGGCGGCCGTACATCCAGGTCAGCAGACCGAGCGCGAACATGTTCTTGGCCCGGGCGGCATCCTTGCGGGACAAGCCGAAGTGCTTGACCGCCTCGACGGTGAGCGCTGTGAGGTCGACGGCGTGCACCTGGTACGCCTCGAGCGTGTCGTTCTCGAGGGGGTTCTCGGCGTACCCGGCGCGGGTCAGGTTGCGTGACCCGAAGTCGTGTGTGTCGACGATGATCGTTGCGCCGGGGCGCAGGTCGGCGACGTTGGCCAGCAGCGCCGCGGGGTTCATCGCGATCAGCACGTCGGGTGCGTCGCCCGGCGTAAGAATGTCGTGGTCGGCGAAGTGGACCTGGAAGCTTGACACTCCGTGCAGGGTGCCGGCGGGGGCGCGGATCTCGGCGGGGAAGTCGGGCAGCGTCGACAGGTCGTTGCCGAACGCCGCAGTCTCCGCGGTGAAACGGTCACCGGTCAGCTGCATCCCGTCGCCGGAGTCGCCGGCGAAGCGGATGATCACCCGGGCGAGCTGCTGGACCTGCTTGGTCACGACGGCCTTTCTGTACGAGGCGGCTTTCCGCACGGTGCACCTGTAACCGTGGCGACCTCGCTGACGATCCCGGGAAGGCACGATTTGCCCAACAGACGAACGATTGGCGTGGCCTTCACCGCCAGCTCGCCGAGCTCGGCAGCGGGGTCGGACAGCGCGATGATGGCACCGCCGACCCCGAACTCTACCAGTGTGGGTGTCAGAACCAGGGTGCGGATCACCATGCTGAAGTCGGCTGCGCCGGACAGCGAGAAGTAGCCCAGGGCGCCGGAGTAGACCCCTCTCGGGCCGGCCTCGAGCTCGTCGATGATCGCCATGGTGCGTACCTTCGGCGCCCCGGTCATCGATCCGCCGGGGAACGACGCTCGGATGCAGGCCACGGCCGACAGCTCGGACCGCAGCTGCGCCGAGATCGTGCTGACCAGCTGATGCACCGTGGCGTAGCTCTCGACGTCGAACAGCCGCTCGACCCGCACCGAACCGACCTCGGCGCAGGTCCCCAGGTCATGGCGGACCAGATCGACGATCATGAGGTTCTCCGCGCGGTCCTTCTCGCTGGCACCGAGGTCGAGTCGCAGCCACTCGTCCTCGACCGGTGACCCGCCGCGAGGTCGAGTCCCCTTGATCGGCTTCGACTCGACGCGACCGTCGGCGGTCACCCGCAGGAACCGTTCCGGCGAGCTGCCCAGCACCGAGAGCGTGTCGAGCCGGAGGAAGGCGCCATACGGTGCCGGATTCTCGCGGCGCAGCAGCCGGTAGGTGTTCCAGGGGTCCAGCTCGGCCTCCGCCTCGACCAGGTTGGTCAGGCAGACCTCGTACGTCTCACCGGCCGCTATCTGCTCCTGGCAGGTCGAGATCAGCTCGAGGTAGCGACTGCGGTCGAGTCGTAGCGTCAACGGCCCGACCTGGTTGCTCCCGACCGGTTCGGGGTCGGGCGGGCGGGGTTGCGCGGCAAGCCGCTGGAGCGCAGCTGCCGTCGCTGTCAACCACGGCTGTGACTCCTCGTCATCGTCCTCGCTCAGCGCCAGCAGGTGGATGACCCTGGCGATGTGGTCGAACGCGATGGCGCGATCGACGAACAGCATGGCGGCGTCGGGATGAGGGGAGCGGTGAGCGCGGGAGCCTCCGCAGTGTGCCTTGAGCTCGTAGCCGAGATAACCGACCCAGCCGAGCGCGAAGTCGAAGGGCAGGTCAGGGGGCACCACCTGATGTGCCGCCAGGTCGGCGTCGATCCACTCGAAGAAGGAACCGTCGACCAGCTCGACGCCCGTCGCGGACCGGACGGTGACCTGCCCCGCCGCGACGTCGGCTGTGGCGAGGCGGGCCAGCGGTCCTGCGGCGTCGCCCATGAAGGAGAACCGGCCGTTGTCGGTGTCCGAGTGGCCGCTGTCCAACCAGAAGGAGTGCTCGGAGTCCTTATAAAGGGCGTCGAACACGACCTCGGCAGGGAGGTCGAGAGGGAGCGAGCGGTGCAGCACCCGCAGGTGTCGCCGCGCAATTGGCGGGAACCTGACCTGCGGCGGGGGCGTCGGCGTCACCTTCCCGCCAATTGCGTGGGTTGTGTGGCGCCGGGGGGAGTGCTCGTGCTCGGAGCGCCACCGGCGGGTGAGGTCGACGAAGTTGGCCAGGATGCGGTGGCCGTGTGCGGTGCAGATCGACTCGGGATGGAACTGGACCCCCCACAGCGGGCGGCGTCGGTGTCGCACGGCCATCAGGACACCGTCCGGTGTCCAGCCGATCGCTTCGAGCTCCTTGGTCAGCCGGGTGGCCATCAGTGAGTGGTAGCGCACCGCGGCGAAAGGCGACGGCAGCCCGGCGAGGATGTCGACCTGCTCATGGAGCACCGGCGACTGCCGGCCGTGAACGGGCTCGGGTGCCCGCTCGATCCGGGCGCCGAACACCGAGCAGATCCCCTGATGACCCAGGCACACCCCGAGCAACGGTCGGGAGCCCTCGCGGATGACGTCCGCGCACACTCCGAAGTCAGCGGGCCGATCGGGGCGACCGGGACCCGGTGAGATCACGACGTTGTCGAACCCCAGCAGGTCGGCCGACGTCCACCCCGGCTCGTCATTGCGGATAACCACCGGCCTCACGCCGGTCACCTCGGCGAGATAGTGGAACAGGTTGAACGTGAACGAGTCGTAGTTATCGATGATCAGCGTGCGCATCCGGCCCAGTCACCTACAGGTCGCCGCCCTCTTCCAGGAGCCGGCCGACCTCGCGTTGCAGCAGCCCGAGGCGCGCCTCCTTGACCAGCGGCACCTGGCGCCGCCGGCGACGCACCTCCGCCAGGTCGATGTCCACGGTGAGCAGCTGCTCCTCGTCCTGCCGTGCCTCGGCGACGACGTTGCCCCATGGGTCGATGACGTGTGAGCCACCCCAGAACCGCAGCACTCCTTCGGTGCCTACCCGGTTCACGAACACGACGTACACCTGGAACATCCGGCCGTAGAAGTGGGTGATGTCGTGCCAGTACTCGTGCGAGTCGTAGTGCTCGGGGAAGTGACTTTGCGCGCTGGCTGCCGGCACCAGCAGCACCCTCGCCCCGTCCTGGGTGGCCAGGAACGCCAGCTGAGGCTGCCAGGCGTCATTGCACAGCAGCACCGCCATTCGAGTGTCCGGGTCGACTGGGAACGCCCGCATCGTCGGCCCGGGCGTGAAGTGGTTGCGCTCCTCGAAGGGGGCGTACGCCGGCAGGTAGAGCTTGCGGTGGACATGGACTAGGCGGCCGTCCTGGTACACGGCCATGCTGTTGTAGGTGTGCGGCCCTTCCGGTCCGGAGTCGACGAAGCCGACCAGGAGGCCAGCCGACCCGGCGTGCCGGGCCAGCTTCTCGATCCGGGGATCGTCCGGGCGCATCGAAAGGTCGGGGTCGACGTCACCGATGGAGTAGCCGGACAGGTGCAGCTCCGGGAAGACCACCAGGTCGGTGGATTCCTCGACCGCGGCTGCGACCGCTTCATGGGCCCGCTCCAGATTGGCGTCTATGTCGCCGAGCCGAGAATCGACCTGCGCGAGCGTGATCCGCATGTTTCGAGCCTTTCGACGAGGCGCTCCGGCCCTCGGGATGAGCGAGAGCCGGAGCGTCCGCTTACGCGGTCAGCCGATGAAGCCGTTCTCCTCGAGCCACGCCTGGGCGACTTCCTCGGGGAGCAACCCGTCTACGTCCACCTGGGCGTTGAGTCCCTGCAGCGTCTGGGTGTCCAGCGCCTCGGCGATCGGACCGAAGATGGCGTCCAGCGCCTCGGCATTGGGGTCGTAGACGTCCTTGGGGACGGTCAGTGCGAGGTTATAGATCGGGAAAAAGGCCTTGTCGTCCTCGAGGACGACCATTTCGTTGGCGGGGATGCGTCCATCGGTGGCGAACACCTCACCGAAGTTGCACGAGCCACCCGAGGGAACCTCGGTGAAGACGAGGCTCAGGTCCACCTCCGTGGTCGGCACTTCCGCCGGATCGAAGCCGTACGCCTCCGCGACCCCTGGTAACCCGTCGCTGCGGTTGATGAACTCGGAGGCCGCGCACAACGAGGCGCCATCTGGGTCGCTGGCCACCAGGCCGGCGTAGTCAGACAGAGTGGTGACCTGGAACTCCTCCGATGCGCTGGCTGTGGTCGCGAGAGCGTAGGTGTTGTTCACCGGCGCCAATGCCGTCCACTGGATGTTGTTCTCTGCCAGGTCTTGCTTCGCGACGGCGTCGAACATCTCCTGCTGGTCCGTGGGCGCCTCGGTGATCTCGTTGCCCAGGATCTCGCCGAACCCGGTTCCGGTGTACTCCCAGTACATGTCGATCTGGCCAGCTTCGAGCGCCTTGCGTACGTTCGCCGTGCCCGTGATGCCGGTTTCATCTGTGACCTCGGCGCCGGCATTCTCCAGCGCCATCAAGGTGATCTGGCCCATGACGAGCTGCTCGGTGAACTCCTTGGAGCCCACCGTGAACGACATCCCGGACAAGTCGCTCCCGCTGGCTGCCGG
>JACCZI010000007.1 GCA_013696015.1 Nocardioidaceae bacterium | reverse complement strand
CGTCACGGCAGCCGACCGTACTCTTGTCGACATGACGGGGCGACGCGGCGAGGGCAGCTGGAGCGCCCCGGGTCGCGTCAACCTGATCGGCGAGCACCTGGACTACAACGGCGGACCGGTGCTGCCCATCGCCATCGACCGGCGCACCAGCGTGACCGCCGAGCTGCGGGGCGACGACCGGGTGAGCGTCACCTCCGACTCCGAGGACGGGACGGTCGCCTTCACGGTGGCCAGCCGGCCCGGTGACGTCCACGGTTGGGGCGCGTATGCGGCTGGGGTGTTCTGGGCCCTGGGTCAGGCCGGCCATGAGCTGCCCGGTCTCGACCTGCAGGTGCGCTCCGACGTGCCAGTAGGAGCCGGGCTGTCGTCGTCGGCGGCTCTGGGGTGCGCGGTCGCGGTGGCGCTGCGAGACCTGGCGCGGCTCGACATCGGCGACGTCGAGCTCGCCGTGGTGGCGCAGCATGCGGAGAACGAGTACGTCGGCGTGCCCAGCGGTGCGATGGACCAGCTCGCGTCGATGTGCGGGTCAGTCGGCCACGCCGTCCTGATCGACACGATCGGGCCGTCCGTCGAGCTGGTGCCGGTCACCTGGAGCCGAGATGGCGTGACGTTGCTGGTGGTCGACACCGCGGCCCGCCACTCGCTGCGCGACGGCGAGTACGCCGTCCGCCGACGCCAGTGTGACGACGCCGCCGCAGCGCTCGAAGTGGCGGCGCTGGCAGTGGCCACGCCCGGGGATCTGGTACGGCTCGACCCGGTGCTGTTCCGGCGGGCCAGCCACGTGGTCAGTGAGGCGGCGCGGGTACGCGACGCGGTCACCGCGGTGCGCGAGGCCAACTGGACCCGGCTGGGTGAGATCTTCACCGCCTCGCACACGTCCCTGCGCGACGACTTCGAGGTGAGCAGTGCCGAGCTGGACACGGCGGTCGCGGCCGCGCTCGACGCCGGAGCGCTGGGCGCCCGGATGACCGGTGGCGGCTTCGGCGGTAGCGCGATCACACTCGTGCCCGACGAACGCGCCGACGCGGTCGCGCAACGATGTCGGGTCGAGTTCGCCGCGGCCGGATGGGCCGACCCGACGGTGTTCGCCGTCGTTCCGTCGGCCGGCGCCGGACGGGAGCGCTGAGATGGTCGCGACACCAGGCATCCCGGTGCTCGACGACGGCGTCGTGCGGCTGCGGGCCCACAGCGACGACGACATCGCCGCCACCGTGGAGATGTGCCGCGACTCCGAGTTCGTCCGGTGGACGTCAGTGCCGCAGCCGTACACCCGAGACGACGCGCGACGCTTCATCCGCGAGATAGTCCCGATGGGCTGGGATCGCGGCGACTTCCGGGGCTGGGCGATCGAGGCACGCGACAACGCGGGGCGGGCTCGCTACGCCGGGAACGTCGACGTGCGCGGCAAGCCGGTGGCCGACATCGGCTTCGGGTTGCACCCGTGGGCGCGAGGGCGCGGGGTGATGGCACGAGCGGTGCGGCTCGCGGCGCGCTGGGGGTTCGAGCACGGCGATGTAGCGGCGCTGCACTGGAGGGCCGCCGTCGGAAACCTTCCGTCACGCCGGGTCGCCTGGGCGGCCGGCTTCACGTTCCACGGCACCGTGCCCCGGTTGCTGGCCGAACGCGGCGAGGTGGTCGACGCCTGGATCGGTTCGCTGCCCCCGGGGCAGGACATGACGCCACGGACCCGTTGGCTCGAGCCGGTCGGGTTGCGGGGTGAACGGGTGGTCCTGCGGCGTTTCCGCGATGCGGACGTGCCGCGCGTCGTCGCCGCGTGCTCCGACGAGCGCTCTCGCCAGTGGCTGGCCGTGCTTCCGGCGCCGTACACCGACCGAGACGCACGGACCTACCTGCTCGCCCAGGAGGTGCAGCAGTCGCTGGACGCCTCGGTGACCTGGTGCATCGCCGACCCACGCACGGACATGCTGCTGGGCAACATCGGCGTGATGGACCTCCACGGTCTGGATCCGACGTCGGGTGAGATCGGCTACTGGGTGCATCCCGACGCTCGCGGGCAGGGTGTGATGAGCGAGGCGCTTCGGCTCGTGGTCGACCACGCCTTCGCCGACGTCGCCGGGGGTGGCCTCGGGTTGCGCCGGCTCTCTCTCGGCACTGCCGTCGACAACCTCGCCAGCCAGTACGTGGCCCGCCGGGCGGGCTTCACCGAGGTGGGTCACCACCGGGCCGCCGAACGACTCGGTGACGGCTCGTACTCCGACGCGCTGTGGTTCGACCTGCTCGCCGGCGAGATCGGCCCCCCTACTTCCCGTGGCTGAGGGGCACTTCCATGGGGTTCGACCCCATTGGGAGTGCGGCTATCCCATGTGAACATGGGATAGGGACACCGGTCAGCCGCGGCGGCGGCGGATCTCGTCGTTGATCGCGGGGACAATCTCGTGGAGGTCGCCGATCACGGCGTAGTGCGCCCGGGTGACCATCGGCGCCTCGGGGTCGGTGTTGATCGCCACGATGGTCTTGGCGCTCTGACAGCCGGCCCAGTGCTGGATGGCGCCGCTGATCCCGCAGGGGATGTAGACGTCGGGCATGATCCGGCTGCCGGTCTGCCCCACCTGCTCGTGATGTGGTCGCCAGCCCAGGCTCGTCACCACCCGAGAGACCCCGAGGGCGCCGCCGATCAGCTCGGTGAGCGAGATCAGGTCCTTGAACCCGTCGGCGCCACCGGCACCCCGTCCGGCGCCGACGACGACCCGGGCGGACGCCAGCGCGGCCGACTCGTCGGGGACGCCCTCCTCGGTACGGACGACCCGCGCCACCAGGTCGGCC
>JACCZI010000058.1 GCA_013696015.1 Nocardioidaceae bacterium | reverse complement strand
GTCGAGGGTGACCCGCAGGTCGCCGGCGGCGGGCGACACGCTCAGCCCCAGCAACCGGCGACCCTGCGGCTCGGAGTACAGCAGCGAGGTCACGTGCTGCCGGTGGTGTCCCCGCGCGACGGCGTCGATGCTCTGCAGCACGTCGGAGCGGACGAGCTCGACGTCGAGACCACGCGGCAGGGTGCGGTGCAGGGTCGTCGCGAGGTACTCCCAGCTGGGGTCACTCCGCCAGGTGTCGACCACCAGGTCGATCAGGGCGGGATCGAGCAGCGGGCAGTCCGCCGTCAGCCGGACGACCGCGTCGCAGGGGTTCTCGGCCAACGCCACCAGGTAGCGGGTCAGGACGTCGTCCATCGGCCCGCGGACCACCGGCATCGCGAGCTGCTCGGCGGCGGCCACCAGCGGGTCATCGGCGGTGGCTGTGCTGGTCGCGAGGATGGTGGCGTCCAGCGAGCCTGCCGCGCGGGCCGCCCGAGACACCCAGCCGAGCACCGACGTCCCCCCGAGGTCGGCGAGGACCTTCCCGGGCAGCCGGGTGGACCCCATGCGGGCCTGGATGACGGCCACGACCCGCAACGCGCACCTCCTGGCATGGCGAGGTCCGAGGTCGGCCACGCCGTATCATTCTTGCCCATTGTCCGCCCGCGACCGGTGCAGTCGGGAGATCACGATGTCGGTGCTCACAGGGTCGTCGGTGATGGTCACGGGGGGCACGGGGTCTTTCGGCAAGGCGTTCCTGACCTACGCCCTCGAGCACCTCGACCCTCACCGGCTCGTCGTACTGAGCCGAGACGAGCTCAAGCAGTGGGAGCTGCGCCGCAGCCTCGGTGACGACCCGAGGCTGCGGTGGTTTATCGGTGACATCCGCGACCGCCGCCGCCTCACCCGCGCCATGCACGGCGTCGACCACGTCATCCACGCCGCGGCGCTGAAGCAGGTCGACACCGCCGAGTACAACCCCACCGAGTACATCGAGACCAATGTCAGCGGTTCACGCAACGTGGTGGACGCCGCCATCGACGCCGGCGTCCAGCGGGTGGTGGCGCTGTCGACCGACAAGGCGTCCAGCCCGATCAACCTCTACGGGGCGACCAAGCTGTGCTCGGACCGGCTGTTCATCAGCGCCAACCACTACGCCGCCGGGTACGACACCCGCTTCTGCGTGGTGCGGTACGGCAACGTCATGGGCAGCCGCGGCAGCGTGATCCCGCTGTTCCAGACCCTGGCGGCTCAGGGCCGGTCGCTGCCCGTCACCGACGCGCGCATGACCCGCTTTTGGATCACGCTGCCCCAGGCGGTGCAGTTCGTCGTCGACTCCTTCGACGCGATGACGGGCGGCGAGCTGTACGTCCCCCGCATCCCGAGCATGCGGCTGCTCGACCTGGCACACGCGATCGCACCGGGCGCGCCGACGCATGAGATCGGGATCCGACCCGGGGAGAAGCTGCACGAGGAGATGATCGCCGCGGACGACTCGCGGCGGACCCTGCAGCTCGACGACCGCTACGTCGTCGCCCCGTACGTCGCGGAGTGGGGCGGATACCAGCCGCCGGAGCACGGCAAGCCGGTCGAGGACGGCTGGGCCTTCCGGTCCGACACTAACGAGCTGTGGCTCGGGACCGAGGAGCTGCGTGACCTTGTCTCCCGACTCCCCTGAGGCCACGGCGCCGCTGCCGTACGGCCGGCAGTCGGTCGATGACGATGACATCGCGGCCGTAACCGCGGTACTGAGCGGGGACTGGCTGACCACCGGGCCCGCCGTGCAGCGGTTCGAGGCCGATCTCGCGGAGTGGGCCGGTGGGGTGCCGACGGTGGCGGTCACCTCGGGCACGGCGGCGCTGCACGTCGCGTACGCGGCGGCCGGTGTCGGACCCGGCGACGAGGTCGTGACGACCCCGATGACCTTCGTGGCCACAGCGGCGACCGCCTGCCTGCTCGGCGCGAAGGTGGTCTTCGCCGACGTCACCCCCGACACCGCCAACCTCGACCCCTCAGCCGTGGCGGCGGCACTCAGCCCGCGGACCCGGGTCGTCAGCGCCGTCGACTACGCCGGTCACCCCGCCGAGCTGGACGTGCTGGGTGCGATGGCGACGGCGCACGGGGCGCTGCTGCTCGACGACGCATCACACTCGATCGGCTCGACGTGGCGCGGTGTCCCCGTCGGGGCCCTGGCGGACCTGACGACGTTCTCGTTCTACCCGACGAAGAACGTGACCACGGCCGAGGGTGGCGCCGTAGCAGCCAGGGACCCGAGGCTGCTGGCGCGGGCCCGCAGCTTCCGCAACCACGGCCTGGTGCGAGAGCCGGACGAGCAGCGCACCCCTGACGAGGGCGGGTGGCACCAGGAGGTGCACGAGCTGGGCCTCAACTACCGGCTGCCGGACGTCCTGTGCGCCCTGGGCAGCAGCCAGCTGCGCCGGCTGGGGCACTTCAAACGGCGTCGTGCCGCGATCGTCGAGCGGTACCGCGAGGGACTGCACGACCTCGACGGCGTGCTGCTTCCGACACAGCGGCCGGAGGCTGACCCGATCTGGCACCTGTTCGCCCTGCAGGTGCTCGAGGGCCGTCGGCGTGCGTTGTACGAGCACCTGCGGTGTCGCAGAATCGGGGCACAGGTGAACTTCCTGCCCGTGCACTGGCACCCGGTGTTCGCCGACATGGGGTACCGACGGGGGTCGTGCCCGGTGGCCGAGGAGTTCTACCGCCGACAGCTGTCGCTGCCGCTGTGGCCGGACCTGCGCGACGACCAGGTCGACCGCGTCATCGGCGAGGTGCGTCACTTCTTCGGCGCCGACTGAACCCGGCCCTCGCCCAGCACGGCCACCGCGTCCTCGAGCTGGCGGATCCGCTCCTCGTACCTGGTCAGCGACGTGACGCGGACCCGTACCCGGGCGTGCTCGCGGCGAACATCATCGAGCAGGGAACGCGCCTGGTCCGCCTCCGCCGCTGTGGCGACAGCCGGCGGCTCCAGACGCTCACGCAACGCTTCCACCCGCTCCTCGAGCGCGGCCACCTGCGGGCCGATCCTGGCGAGGTCACGGTCGTGGGCCCCGACCCTGCGTCGCTCGTTGTCGACCCGCCGCTCCAGCTCAGCGACGCGCTCCTGGAGGTCGTGGAGCGCCTCGGCAACGTCGCTTCGCGGCTCGTCAGACATGCCGGCCATCATCGCAGGAAGCGGGCCTGGCCCGACTCGAGCCACGAACGCATCAGCACGGCCTCGCTGCCGATCCGGTGCTCTCGACCGACACGGCACGAGTCGCCCCACTGGTGCTGCCAGCGCGTCTGGTCGGGTGCGTCGAGGAACGAGAACCCGGTGAACACGGCGTCGGTCTCGGGGAACAGCGTCAACGCGAGGTAGCAGGCCATGGTGCCGGTCGTGGGCGCCAACCGCTGCTCCCGCCACGGCACGCCGAGCAGCTCCGACAGCGGCGCGGTGACCTCTCGGTTGGGCACCGGCACCAGACCCAGGTCGGGCGGCCAGGAGGTGGGCCACAGCTCGCGGTTGCCGTGCATGCGCATGGGTTCGACGAGCAGGTAAAGCCGGGCGGCGTAGCCGGTGAAGAACTCCGGGGTGGCTCTGAGCAGCCGGTTGAACAGCACGACGTCGGCGCGATGGCCCTGCGCCCGGGGCCGGCCCGGGGAGTCCAGCACGAAGCTGTTGACGCGGATCGCCAGGTCGGCGGCGTCGATCTCGTCCGCACGGGCGTCACTCGGGGCAAGGGGCGCGTTCCCCACAACGGCGACGCTGCCGACCCGACCGGGATCGGTGGCGGAGTACGCGGCCACGAGCGCCCGCAGGTCGCCCAGGGCGTTCATTGCTCAGAGCTCCCACGTCGTCGGGATGCCGTGGGCGGCCCCGGTTCCCAGGATGCGTTGGGCGCCACCGGGCCAGGTCTGGAGCGCGACGAGGAACGTCGGCTCCTCGTCCGGTTCCCGTCGCCGGGGCTCGAGGCTGAGGTGGGCCAGCGGCGCGGCAGCGGTTGCGGTGGCTCCCACCGACTCGATGTGCTGGGTGATGGCGGCTTGGTCGTCCGACGCCAGGTACTGCCACATGACCGAGTGCCACAGCACGGTCCACTGTCCCCGGACCGGCTCGAGCCGGCGCACCGCGGTGGCGGCGTCGCACGCCTCGACGGTGGCGGGGATCCGACGGGCAACCTCGATCGCATGCTGCACCCGCTCGAACCGCTCGATCTGGTCCGGCCACACGTACGACAGCAGGCGCAGCCGTCCTTCGTCCGAGGTCGGGTCGATCGGGGCAACGTCGCTGCCGGAGCGGCTGACGATGCGCAGCGCCGCCTCGAGCGGCGGGGTGGCGCCGGCCCACGCTCCGGGGAGCCGGACCGGGCTGTCGGGGGGTCCCCATGCGGTCGTCCCGTCGGCCGCGGAGTACCAGAACGCGTCCGCGCGCAGGTTCAGGCCGGCGCTGCTGCCGATCTCGTGCAGCGCCACCGGCAGGTCACGCTCGCGTACCAGGTGCAACAAACCCCCGGCCAGCGCCGACGCGCGGCCCACCTCGTTGGTCTGCGGTGGCTGCCCGAGCAGTGGGGCCAACCGCTCGGCCTGCTGGTCCAGCACGTTGCGGAACGCGAGCCAGGCGCCGTCGGACTCCGCATGTCCGCCGGCGCTGGGGTAGTAGGCCGCCAGCGCCGGTGCCTCGCCCTGCAGCACGAGCCGGTGGACACTGCCCAGCAGACGCAGCGGTGTCGCGGCGGAGCCGGGGTCGTCCTCGTGCCCGGCGAGCACGCGTGCCGTCGGACCGCCGGCGTCGATGTCATCGGCGCAGCGACGCAGCAGCGCGGCATACAGCGGTGACCCGAGGGCCTGGCAGAAGTCGGCCTGCTCCCGCGTCGTGCGTACGAGGTGGTCCACCCCCGCCATGTCTCAGCCCTGGAGCGAGAGCCGGGCCAGCTGGGCCTGCGCCTCCTCGGCGTGGGTGTGCTTGCAGAGCACGTCGTAGGAGGTCGCGACGACGCTGCTGGTCGAGGTGAAGTCACGCCGGCCGCCGGTCAACGCGTACCCGATGATGGCGAAGATCGCGCCGAAGACTGCCCCGGAGATCAACGTCAGCAGGATGACGACGATCTCGTTTGTCTCGGGTGAGGCGAACAACGACAGCAGCACACCGACGAACAGGCCCCACCAGGCGCCCCCGGCGGCTCCGGTCGCGGCTGCGCGGCCCTGGTTGAGCCGGCCCGTCACCCGTTCCACCATGCGCAGCCCGTTGCCGACGATGGTGACGTTCTCGACCGGAAACTTGTTGTCGGACAGGTGGTCGACAGCTCGCTGGGCCTGTTCGTAGGTGTCAAAGGACCCCACGGTCAGCCCCGTGGGCGGCGTGGGCAGCGGCAATCTCGTGCGCATGCGCTCTCCTCCTGTGCGTTGCAGGGTCCTTCGTGGTTGTGGCTCCTACGATGCTCGCATGCCCGCGTTGCATTCGACGTCCGTGCGTCGCCTTTCGGCGCTGGTGATCGGCGGCGTCCTGGTGGTCGCCCTCGTCGGGTGCGGTTCCGACGCCGCGGACCTCACCGCCGAGTCGACGTCCTCGACGACGCCGAGCGACCCGACCTCGCAGACCAGCACACCCCCCCAACCCACCGACCCGTCGGAGGCGACCGACACGACCGATGCGCCGCCCCCGGGCGACAGCATCGTCGGGGACGGTTACACGCACACCATCCCGGAGGGGTGGGAGGACGTCAGCGACGAGCCGGAGAGCGCCGAGGCCGACAGCGCCGTCCGGATCTCCCGTGCCCGGGCGAGTTTTGGCACCAACGTCAACATGATCGTCTCCGCGTCGCAGGGTGCCGACGACATCGAGTCGCTGCGCGACCCGGCCAAGGCCGAACTGGAGTCACAGTTCGGCGTCGAGGTGGAATCAGTCGAGGACACCACGATCGACGGTGAGACCGCGATCGGACAGACCGCCTCCGTCGACGAGGAGGGCGAGACGCTGGTGTTCACGCAGTTCTTCGCGCTCCATGACGACCACATCTACGCGGTGACGCTGACCGCCCCCGAGGACGACACGGACAACGGCGCTGCCCTGCAGTCGATCCTGTCGTCCTGGAC
>JACCZI010000029.1 GCA_013696015.1 Nocardioidaceae bacterium | reverse complement strand
CGTTTGTCCCAGCGGGCGACGCCACCGGGCTCGTCGAGGTGATCGAGGAGCTCGAGGCGTGGCTGGCAGAGGTCACCGGCTACGCCGCGGTTTCCATCCAGCCCAACGCGGGCTCACAGGGCGAGCTGGCCGGGTTGCTGGCCATTCGCGCGTACCATCGTTCGCGGGGCGACGACGCCCGCGACGTGTGCCTCATCCCGTCCTCGGCGCACGGCACCAATGCCGCGTCGGCAGTCATGGCCGGGATGCGCGTGGTGGTCGTCAAGGCTGCGGAGAACGGCTCCGTTGACCTCGGGGAGCTCGAAGCGCGCTGCGAGGAGCACTCCGAGAGCCTGGCGGCGATCATGGTCACCTACCCCTCCACGCACGGCGCGTACGAGGACGGCATCACCCGGCTCTGCGAGCTCGTCCACGAGCACGGCGGCCAGGTCTACGTCGATGGAGCCAACCTCAACGCCCTGCTCGGTCATGCCCGACCCGGTGCCTTCGGCGGAGACGTCTCGCACCTAAACCTGCACAAGACGTTCTGCATCCCACACGGAGGTGGCGGACCCGGTGTCGGCCCGGTGGCGGTGGCCGCACACCTGACGCCCTTCCTGCCGTCCCATCCGCTGCACCCCGACCCCTCGCGCCGCGAGGGTGTCGGGACCCTCACCTCGGCGCCGTACGGCTCTGCCGGGATCCTGCCGATCTCCTGGGCGTACATCGCGATGATGGGTGCGGAGGGCCTCAGGTCAGCTACCTCGATGGCGGTGTTGGCCGCCAACTACGTCGCCCACCGCCTCGGTGAGCACTTCCAGGTCCTCTACCGGGGTCAGGACGGGCTGGTGGCACACGAATGCATCCTCGACGTGCGTGACCTCACCCGGCGGACCGGCGTGACCGTCGACGACATCGCCAAGCGCCTGGTCGACTACGGCTTCCACGCCCCGACGATGAGCTTTCCGGTCGCCGGGACGTTCATGGTCGAGCCGACCGAGTCGGAGGATATGGCCGAGCTGGATCGGTTCTGTGACGCGATGATCGCGATCCGGCGCGAGATCGAGCAGGTCGCCGACGGCGACTGGGAGCTCGCCGAGTCACCGCTGCGTCGCGCCCCTCACACGGCCCGGGCGGCGGTGGGCGAGTGGGGACGCCCCTACGAGCGTGCGCTCGGCGCGTTCCCCACCGGGACGCACGTGGACAAGTACTGGCCGCCGGTCGCGCGGATCGACCAGGCGTACGGTGACCGGAATCTCAGCTGCTCCTGCCCGCCGATCGAAGCCTTCGAGTGACGGGGACGACGGCCACGGTACGACCGGACACCGCCGACCGGCTGCTCCACGCGGTGGCCACCGTGCAGGCCGTGACACACCAGCCGTCCCTGGTCGCCGGGGTGGTCCGCAACGGTGCCCTGGTCTGGTCCGCCGCGCGTGGCGTCGAGACAGGGGGAGCCGAGCCAGGCACCGGCACGCAGTACCGGATCGGGTCGATCACCAAGTCGATGACTGCGGTGCTGGTCGTGCAGTGCCGCGATGACGGACTGATCGACCTCGCCGAGCCGGTCAGCACGGTGCTGGGCGACGTACCCTTCGGTGCCACCACGGTGCACCAGCTGCTCTCGCACACCGGTGGCCTCCCGGCCGAACCCGCCGGACCGTGGTGGGAGCGCCGTGACGGCGGGGACTTCGCGGTGCTGAGCGACGAGGTTCGCGACCAGGCGGTGGTGGTACCCCCAGGTCGCCAGCAGCACTACTCCAACCTCGGGTACGCACTGCTCGGTCAGGTGGTCGCGAAGCTGCGGGGTCGGCCGTGGCCGGATGTGGTTCGCCAGTGGTTGCTCGACCCTCTCGACATGCGGCGTACGACCTACCACCCTGAGCCGCCCCACGCCAGCGGCTACTCGGTGCACCCATGGTCCGGTCGGCTCGACCCCGAGCCGCACACAGACACGAGGGCCATGGCGCCGGCCGGACAATTGTGGAGCACGGTGGCCGACCTGGCGCGGTACCTGAGTTTCTGGCTCGACCCGGACCCGGGAGTGCTCACGCCGACGTCGGCCGCGGAGATGCGCATTCCCGTCGGTGGGCGGGCCGATGAAGGGCTAGAGGCGTCGTACGGCCTCGGCCTGTCGCTCGGGCCGCGACCGGGTCGGCTCGTTGTCGGGCACGGTGGGTCGATGCCCGGGTTCCTCGCCGGTTTCGCCGTCGACATCGCCCACGGCACCGGTGCCGTGGCCCTGTCGAAC
>JACCZI010000010.1 GCA_013696015.1 Nocardioidaceae bacterium | reverse complement strand
GAGCTCGAGCTGGTCGATCCGGAAGGACTTCCGCTGGCTCGGCTGCACCTCGACAGCTGGCGCGGTGCCGACGCCGGGCGCGCCCGCGTTGCCGGGCGGGTCGAGCCGCTGGCCAGGAACGAATTCGGACCTTTTCGTCATCTCCACCTCCCGCCCGCGGAGGTGCGCGACAAGCACCCAGGCGCGTTCGCCGTCCCGGTCACAGTAGCCATGACAACCGACGACGTTGCAGCCATCAGCCGCCACGCCGAGCAAACCGGCGCCACCCCCCTGCTGTTGGTGATGACCGGCCCGGGGTCGCCGCGGGAGCTCTCTGCGCCGGGGCTGGTCAACGCCACGATGGCGGCACGGCAGTCGATCCACGGTGCGGAGGTTGTTGCGGTGTCGGCGGCGGCACGCGACGACACCGAAGCCAGCGGCGCCTTCTACACCGAGGTCGCGGCGGCGTACGCCGATGACGTCCTCACCGTCGCCGGCACCGGAGAGCCGTCCGAGCTGGTGGCAAGGGTGCGCGACCGCGACCGACCACCGCCTGATCGTCGCGGTCTGGTCGTGTTCTTCACCGGGCTCTCCGGCTCGGGCAAGTCGACGCTGGCGCGGGCGCTGTTCGACACCATCGTCGAGAGTGGTGAGCGCACCGTCACCAGCCTCGACGGCGACGTCGTGCGCCACCACCTCTCGAAGGGTCTCGGCTTCTCCCGTGAGGATCGCGAGACCAACATCGCCCGCATCGGGTGGGTGGCCGCAGAGATCGGCCGCCATGGCGGGGTCGCGATCTGCTCGCCGATCGCGCCGTTCGACGCCACCCGGCGACAGGTCAGGGCGATGGTGGATGAGGCCGGCGGCGGCTTCGTGCTCGTCCACGTGGCGACCCCGCTCGAGGAATGCGAGCGGCGCGACCGCAAGGGCTTGTACGCCAAGGCGCGCGCCGGTCTCATCCCGGACTTCACCGGCATCTCGTCGCCGTACGAAGTGCCCACCGATGCGAGTGTCCAGGTGGACACGACACGTCGGACCGTTCAAGATGCCCTGGAAGACGTACTCTACGTTCTCTATACGAATGGTTGGCTTCGGTCGCCGAACACCTCTTTCGCCTCCGGAGGATGACTCCCATCGATACCACTACAGTCCTCATCGCGCTGGCGGCGCTGCTCATTGGCATGGTCGTGGGCATGACCGGCATGGGCGGCGGGGCGCTCATGACGCCGGCGCTGATCTTCCTGCGGGTCGACCCCACGGTCGCGATCGCCAACGACCTGGTCGCTGCCGCGATCTACAAGTCGGTCGGCGCGGGCGTGCACTGGCGAGAGGGTTCGCCGAACCTCAGGTTGGCGATGTGGCTCGGCGTCGGGTCGGTGCCCTGTGCCTTCGCCGGTGCCTTCATCATCTCCGCCGTCGGCAGCGACGATAAGCAGCAGGACTTCGTCAAGGTCGCCATCGGGATCGCCCTGCTCATCGCGGCGACGACGTACGCGTTCCGGATCTTCGTCAACCTGCGCGAGGTGAAGAGCGGACGAGCGCGTCAGGACCCGGACCCGCACATCCGACCGCTCCCGACGATCGCAGTGGGTGCGATCGGCGGCGGCCTGGTCGGCTTGACCTCGGTCGGCTCGGGCTCGGTGATCATGGTCACGCTGCTGCTGCTCTACCCCGGGCTGCAGGCGGTCCGGCTGGTCGGCACCGACCTGGTGCAGGCGGTGCCGCTCGTGATGGCGGCGGCCATCAGCCACGTCATCGTCAGCGGCGTCGACTGGAGCGTGCTGCTCCCGCTGGTCATCGGCGCGACACCCGGCATCTACGTGGGCTCCAAGGTGGCCAACCGCATGCCCCAAACGGTGATCCGTCGCGGCATTGTGTTCTTGTTGTTCATCACCGGGTTGAACCTGCTGGGCGTCAACCCCATTGTCGCCCTCCTGATCGGGGTGATCGCCCTGGTCGCCGGGACCTTCGCCTGGCGGGCGCTGCGCGCCCGCTATACCCGGTTGGCCGCTGACTCCGACAAGAACGAGGTCCCTGCTAACCCACCCCGGTAGCATGGTCTGTCGTTCAACGACTCAAGGAGTCCCCTTCCTCATGCCCGACACGACCGCCGCTCCCCCGGCGCACGCCGACTACCGGCTCAGCCAGCTCGACGAGCTGGAGGCCGAGTCGATCCACGTCTTCCGCGAGGCGGCAGCCGAGTTCGAGAAGCCGGTCCTGATGTTCTCCGGCGGCAAGGACTCCATCTGCATGATGCGCCTGGCCGAGAAGGCGTTCTACCCGGCGAAGATTCCGTTCCC
>JACCZI010000278.1 GCA_013696015.1 Nocardioidaceae bacterium | reverse complement strand
TGTCGGCGTACACGAGCAGTGCCCCCATCACGATCAAGAAGGCGCCGACGGCGTACGCGACCGGCAGCATCTTGCCGACGTCGACGTAGCCCGGGTCGGGTTTGCGACGCAGCCGGGCGACGCCACGACGAAGCGCCTCCCACAGTGCTCCGGCGATGTGGCCGCCGTCCAGCGGCAGCAGCGGGATGAAGTTGAACAACGCCACGAACAGGTTCACCGCGCCGAGCAGGCCGAGGAGGTTCGCCGCCCGGCTGCGCCAGGTGGACTCCTCGAACGTGACGACCTCGCCCGCGACCCGGCTGGCGCCGACGACGCTCATCGGGCTGTCCGCCGCGCGTTCGGCACCGAACGCAGCCTGCGCGACGCCGACGAGCCGTTGCGGCAGGTCGATGATCGCGGCGCCGGTGGCTTTGGTGTAGCTCCACATCGTGCCCGCGACGAAGCCGAGGTCCTGACGCTCGACCACCGTCGTCGGGCTCACCCCGAGAAAGCCGACCCTGACGAGCCGCTCCGAGCCGGCCGCCTCGGGTCGGGGCGTCACCAGCGTGTCGGTGGCCAGCATCAGTTGTTCGCCGTCGCGGACGATGCCGAGCTGCGCCGCACCGTCAGCGTTGCCGCGGATCAGTCCGGTGAGCTGGTCCCACGAGGTGACCGGGTCGCCGTTGAACGAGACGATCCGGTCGCCCGGTTCCAGACCCGCGAGCTGTGCCGGTGCCACCGGGTCCGCAGGGGTGCAGGCCCGGCCCTCCTCGCTCGCGAGCACCACACAGTCGGAGACACTGCTGACTGTCGTCGTCGGTTGCGGCACGCCCAGGCCGACGAAGACCACCGTGAAGAGTGCGAGCGCGATCACCAGGTTGACCAGCGGGCCGCCCGACATCACGACCAGCTTCTGCCACCAGGGCTTGCGGTAGAAGAGCCGGTCCTCCTCACCGGGCCGGACGTGCTCGTACTCAGCGGCCCTGGCGTCGGCGATCAGCTGGGTGAACATGCCGGTGTTGGTGCTGCGGACCGTGGTCGGTGACTGCCCCTTCGCGGGCGGCAACATGCCGACCAGCTTGACGTAGCCGCCGAGCGGGATCGCCTTGAGGCCGTACTCGGTCTCGCCTCGGCGCACCGACCACACCGTCTTGCCGAAACCGACGAAGTACTGGGTGACCTTGACGCCGAACTTCTTCGCCGGGTACATGTGGCCGACCTCGTGCAGGGCGATCGAGGCCAGCACACCGAGGACGAACACCACCACGCCGAGGGTGTAGATGACGGCGGTCACGAGTCGGATCCTCCTGCGGCGATCACAGTGTCGGCGCACTGGCGCGCCCATCGGTCGGCGGCGAGCACGTCGTCGACGCTCACCCGCCGCTGCTCCGAGCGTACGGGCTGCTCACACACCTCGTGGCTGGCCAGAACCGCTGCGACGGTGTCTACCAGGCCCAGGAACGACAGCCTGCTAGCGAGGAACGCCCCGACGGCCACCTCGTTCGCGGCGTTGAGCACCGCAGGAGCCGTGCCAGCTTTCGCTCCGGCGCGGCGGGCCAGGTCGACCGCCGGGAACACGGTGGCGTCCAAGGGCTCGAACTGCCAGCCGACCGGGTGGTCCCAGTCGCAGGCCGCCGCCGCGCCCGGCAGGCGCCCCGGCCAGGCCAGCGCCAGCGCGATCGGCAACCGCATGTCCGGGGGGGACGCCTGGGCGATCGTGGACCCGTCGACGTACTCGACCATCGAGTGCACGACGGACTGGGGGTGGACGACGACGTCGATGCGGTCGAACGGGATGCCGAAGAGCAGGTGCGCCTCGATGACCTCGAGGCCCTTGTTGATGAGCGTGGCGCTGTTGACGGTGACGACCGGGCCCATGTCCCAGGTGGGATGGGCCAACGCCTGATCCGGCGTCACGTGGAACAGCTCGTCGCGGCTGCGGCCGCGGAACGGGCCTCCGCTGGCCGTCAGGACGAGTCGGCGGACGTCGTCGATGCTTTCCCCCCGCAGTGCCTGCGCCAACGCGGAGTGCTCGGAGTCGACCGGGATGATCTGCCCCGGCTTGGCGGCCCCCATCACGATGTCTCCGCCGACGATCAGCGACTCCTTGTTGGCCAGTGCCAGCGTGGATCCAGCCGCCAACGCCGCCAGTGTGGGCAGCAGGCCGACCGAGCCGGTCATGGCGTTGAGGACGACGTCGCACGGCAGCGCGGCGACCTCGATGGCGGCCTCCGGTCCGACGACCAGCCTGGGGAGCACGAACTCACCGGTGGCGAACCCGCTGCGCTGTGCCTGCGCGTAGAGCGCCAGCTGGAGATCCTGCGCGGCACTTCCGCGACTGACCCCGACAACCGCGACGCCGTGCTCGATGACCTGTTGTGCGAGCAGCTCCGGCCGGGCGCCACCGGCAGCCAGGCCCACCACCCGGAACCGGTCCGGGTGGCGGGTGATGACGTCGAGGGCCTGGGTGCCGACCGATCCGGTCGACCCGAGGACTACCACGTCACGGCGGGAGGTCACACCGCCAGTGTCCCTTACGCGGACTTCACCTCGCGGCGAAGCAGCCGGATCGTGCCGAGCACCAGCGGCAGCAGCACCCACACCGCCACGGACACCCCCAGCTTGGCCCATGCCTCGGCGTCCATCGTGTGCTCGAACAACGCGATGTTGGTCGTCTGGAGGTCGAGCCAGTCCCGAAGGTCATGCAGGGCCGTGACCAGGTTGACCAGGATGGTCCACGCCAGTGGGAGGGCGAAGAGGGCGACGATCGCCGCCGCCGAGTTCATGATGAGCATGCCGAAGGCGACGCCCTGCAGGACAGCTATCAGCTGCGCCACCACGATGTCGCCGAAGTCGCCACCCGACAGGTTCCAGATGCCGCCTGCGTCGAAGAACACAGCGGCGAGAGCGGTAGCCAGCGCGCTCACCGCAAGTGCCAGCAGCACCGCCGCGAACGCCAGCACGAGAGTGGCGACCACCTTGGCCACCGCGATGCGGGAACGGTTCGGCTCCAGGGTGAACGTGACCAGCCCGGTGCGCTGCGACCACTCGCTGGTCACCAGCAGCACGCCGAGCACCGGCAGCAGGATGTTCTGCGGCAGGGTTGTCGCACCGAGGAAGTTGTCCAAGGTCGTGTCGCGCGCGTCCGCGACGAGCAAGAAGATGACGACAATGGCGGCAGTGATGACGCCGATCCCGATGAGCAGCCACAGTCCGGCACGGGTGTCCCAGGACTTGCGCAGCTCGACGCGGCACAACCTGCTGAGCGGGACCCGCGCGACCTGCCGAGGATCAGGGTCGGTGGTCAGAGGATTCGTCGCCGTTGCTGTCATGCGGTGACCTCTTCTCGAGAGTCGTCGGCTGTCAGGGACAAGAACATCTGCTCGAGCCCGGCGCCCTCGGCGGCGCGCAGCTCGGTGAGCACGACACGCTCCGCCGCAGCGGCGCGGCCGACCTGCTCGGTGTTCGCGTCGGCGATCAGCCCGTCGCCTGCCCGGGTGGCTACCACCGCGATGCCGGACTGATCGAGCGCCGACTTCAGCGCGGCGCTGTCCAGGGCGCGGACCAGCGTCCCGGCCGCGTGCAGCAGCTCCGCCTTCGGGCCTTGCGCCACGATCCGGCCACGTCCGATCACGACCAGCTCGTCGGCGATCACCTCGATCTCGTGCAGCAGGTGTGAGGAGAGCAGCACGGTGCCGCCGCGTTCGGCGAAGTCACGCAGCAGGCCACGCATCCAGTGGATACCGGCCGGGTCCAACCCGTTCGCCGGCTCGTCGAGGATGAGCACCCGAGGGTCGCCCAGCAGGGCGTGCGCGATGCCCAGCCGCTTACCGAGCGAATAGTTGCCGACCCGTCGCTTGGACTCGGTCGAGGTGAGGCCGACGAGTTCGAGCATCGCATCGACACGCTCGCCGGCCAGACCCATCACCATGGCGCCCAAGGTGAGCACCTCTCGCCCCGTACGACCGGCGTGCTGAGCGGACGCGTCCAACAGGACGCCGACGTTGCGGCCGGGGTTGGCGAGCTGCGAGTACGGGGCACCGAGCACGGTGCTGTGCCCACGCGACGGTGGAGTGAGACCCACTGTCATGCGCATCGTGGTCGACTTGCCAGCCCCGTTGGGGCCGAGGAACCCGGTCACCCGGCCCGGCTCCGCGTGGAACGAGACGTCGTCGACCGCGGTGTGGTCGCCGTAGCGCTTGGTCAGTCCCTCGATCACGATCATGCGACCAGCCTGCCCTGCTGGGCCGTCCGGCGCATCAACCTGCGGGTGAACTCAGCATGAGCCGGCTGCGGTAGCGTCGCGGGGTGGGCACGCTGTGGCACCCGTTCTCGGACATGGGCCTGGTGGAGAGCGCCGGTGAGTTCGTGCTCACACGCGGCGAGGGGGTGTACGTCTGGGACGTCGACGGCAGGCGTTACCTCGACGCGACGGCGGGGCTCTGGTTCGCCAACATCGGTCATGGCCGCGCGGAGGTTGCTGACGCGATCGCAGCGCAGACCCGCCGGCTGGCGGCGTACTCGACCTTCGGGGACGGCGCGATCGACACCACGGTGGCGCTGGCGGACCGGCTGGCCGGCATCGCCCCTGTGGCGGGCAGCAAGATCTTCTTCACCTCTGGCGGCTCCGACTCGATCGACACCGCAGCCAAGCTGGTCCGGCGCTACTGGCACGAGGTCGGGCGACCGGACCGCACGGTGGTGATCGGCCGCGAGAAGGCGTACCACGGCATGCACGTGGCCGGGACGGCGCTGGCCGGCATCCCGACGAACCGTGAGGGTTACGGCGAGATGATGCCGGACTCGGCGACCGTCGCCTGGGACTCCGGCAAGGCGCTGATCGAGACGATCGAGCGACTCGGCGCCGACCGGGTCGCGGCCTTCTTCTGCGAGCCGGTGATCGGCGCCGGCGGCGTCTACCCGCCACCAGACGGCTATCTCGCCGAGGTGCGCCAGATCTGCCGCGACCACGACATCCTCTTCGTCGCCGACGAGGTTGTCACCGGTTTCGGCCGCATCGGTGGCTCATGGTTCGCCTCGCAGCGCTTCGACCTGCAGCCGGACATCGTCGTCACCGCGAAGGGCTTGACGGCCGGATACGCCCCGATGGGCGCATTGTTCGTGGCACCTCGCCTGGCAGAACCGTTCTTCCGTCCCGACGGCGGTGTGTGGTGGCGCCACGGCTACACCTACTCCGGGCATGCCGGCGCCGCCGCCGCCGCCATGGCGGTGCTCGACATCATCGAGACCGAGGGACTCCTCGACGAGTCTGCCCGGCTCGAGCAGACGATCCCCCGCTGCCTGGCACCGCTCGCCGACCATCCGGCCGTGCTCGAGGTCCGCGGCGGGGTCGGTGCGCTGGGGGCGGTGCAGCTCGACGGGGCGTCGCGGGCGCTGGCGCTGGCGCGGCTGCTGAGGACGCATGGCGTGTGCACCCGGGCGGTCGGTGTCGGTGGCATCCAGGTGTCACCGCCGTTCGTGATGACCGACGGCGAGGTGCAGCAGATCGCGGATGCGATGGCAACTGCGCTGGGCGAGCTGCCAGGCTGATCAGACGGGGACGATCTCGACGAGGTCCTCCATACCGCGCAGGTCATCAGCATTCGCGGTGTAGAGGCGAGCGTCAGGTGTATCCGCCGTCGCCGCAATCAGCAGGTCCATCACTCGCGCCCTCGGCTTGCGGCCGCTCAGCAACCGCCGCCGCCAGCTCCCCGTAGCTGCGCGCCACCGAGCGTCCACCGGCAGCGGGTTCGAAAGCCCGCTCGACGGCAGCGACTCTGCCAACCGCGACAGCGCGCCGCGCACCACAACACTGGTGTCGAGCACTGCCCTCAGCGGGGCTGCACTATCCGGGTTCCTGATCGCGCATTCCCCACGGGGCGCCGTGCTCGGCAAGCAGGTCGAGGAACGGCACGGCGTCGAACGCCTCCGGGCCCAGCACGCCGGCACCCTGCCAGGCGCCTCGGGCGAGCAGCTCGAGCGCCACCACGGGATTGACGGCCGTCTGCCACACCACGCACTGGTGGCCGTACTCCCGCATCGACCATTCGTTGTCGACGACGTGGTAGAGGTACGTCGATCTCGGTTTGCCGTCCTTGCCCTGGCCGGTGACCCACAACCCGGCGCAGGTCTTGCCATGCATGGCCGACCCGAGGCCGGCCGGGTCGGGCAGGCAGGCTGCCACGACGTCGCGCGGGCTGACCTCGACGCCGCTGACCCGTACCTTGTCGGTGCGGTCGAGACCGAGCTTGTGCAGCGTCTTGAGCACATCGATGAACTCGTCGCCCAGCCCGTACTTGAACGTCGCCCGCTGGCAGTCGACCCAGCGCGGCATGAGGAGCACCTCTTCGTGCTCGACGTTGACGCACTCGACCGGTCCGATCCCCTCGGGGAAGTCGAACACCTCGGCGTCGGAGAACGGTGCGGTGGTGTACCAGCCGCGCTCCTTCTCCCAGATCACCGGCGGGTTGAGGCACTCCTCGATCGTGGTCCAGATCGAGAACGACGGTGCGAAGTCGTACCCGTCGACGCTGAGGTTGGACCCGTCACGGGTGCCGAGCTCGTCGATGGCGTCGAAGAGGTGGTCCGCCGCGTAGCGCGCGAACACGTCGGACAGTCCCGGCTCGACCCCGATGCCGACGAGTGCCAACCGTCCGGCTCCCCGCCACGCCTCGGCCCGGGCGAACTGCTCGTCGCCGAGCTTGACGCCGGTCCGCTCGTACGGCAGCTCAGGGTCCGGCCGAGATAGGCTCATCGCCATGTCGAGGTAGTCGGCGCCGGCGGCAAGCGCACCGTTGAAGATCGGCATCACGAAGCGGGGGTCGACCGCGTTCATGACGTGGGTGATGCCGTGCTCACGAGCCAGCGCGGTGACCGACTCCGCGCTCGACGCGTCGATGCGGGCCGGGAGGAACCGCTGTTGCTCGACTGCGGCAACGGCTCGCTGCGCGCGTTCCAGGTCGTAGTCGGCGACAACGACGGTCTCGAAGAAGTCCCGGCGCGCTGCGATGGCACAGAACGCCGCACCCACTCCCCCCGCGCCGACAAGCAGGATCCGCATGTGCTCCCTCTCCGACGTTCCGGCGCCCCGCAGGCCGAGTTGTCACTGCCAGATCAGGTCCTGACCTGGCGTGGCAGTGACAACTTGCTGTGGTTAGGCGTCGATGTTCGACATGACGTGCTTCACGCGGGTGTAGTCCTCGAGCCCGTACATCGACAGGTCCTTGCCGTACCCGGAGTGCTTGAACCCGCCGTGCGGCATCTCGGCGACGATCGGGATGTGGGTGTTGAT
>JACCZI010000274.1 GCA_013696015.1 Nocardioidaceae bacterium | reverse complement strand
CGAGATGATCGAGAACGAGATCGCGAAGTTGGAGAAACCCGACCAGCTGCGGTTGAGGTCTTGTCTGTACCCGAGCTCGGCGAGGCGGCGCTCGTCATCGTTCATCGGCGTCGTCTGGGACATTCGGCTCCTCCAGTGCGTCAGTCCGGGCGGTGCGCCGCGGACAGCAGTGCGTCCAGCTCGTCGCCGGCGAGGGTCTCGACGGCGCGGTCGTACTTGTCCATCCCCCAGGTCCAGAAGTCGAAGTCGACGGGGCTGGTGGCGGCCGAGATGCTTGCCCACAGCATCCAGCCGTATTGCGCCATGGCCCCCAGCAGCCGCGTCCGAGCCACCTTGGCGGGCACCTCACGACCGAAGTACGTGGTGACAAGCGTCGTGAGGTCGGACACGGACAGGCTCGACTCGCTGGCCAGGTTGCCGAGCTCGAAGCACGGGTCGTTGTTGCCGGCGTACTCGTAGTCGATCAGCCACAGGCGGCTCCCGTCGTCGATGACGTTGGCCGCCAGCAGGTCGTTGTTGCACGGCACCGTGCGGACTTGCTCGGCGGTGAGGACGCCACGGATCCGCTCGATCACCGGCTCCCAGTCGAGGTAGCCGTCGGGCAGCTTGAAGCCGTGCTCGAGCACGGTAGCGAGGTATCGGTGCTGCACCTCGAACATGTCGAAGTCGGTGACGAAACGGGGCCCCGCGTGCAGCTGTCGGCAGACCGCTGCGAGCCGGGGCAGGTTGGCCGCCGTCCCGATGTCGGCGGAGGTGAACGTGCGACCCGGCACGTATGCGACCACGAGCAGCGAGTGCTCGGGGACGTACTCGACGACCTGCGGCGCAGCGCCGGAGACGGCGGCGGCCCGGGAGTTCGCCTCCTCGGCGTCACGGTCGATGGCAAGCAGCGAGTCGTCCTTGCTCGAGACTCGGACGACCACGTCGCGCACAGGCGTCGTGACCCGGTAGTTGGTGTTGGTCAGACCGCCCTCGAGCCGGGCGACCTGCCGCGGTTGTCCACGCAGGCACTCAAGGGTGTCGAGGAGCGCGTCGAGCGCCAACCGCCACCTCCTGACCGTCGGCGCGATGCTAGGGGACCGGGGCCGGTCAGGTCTACACTCACGGCCCATGACCAAGCCGGACTTCCCGCTGTCGCTGGCGCGGCTGCGCTCCCAGGTCGCCAGTGGAGAGGTCGACACCGTCGTCGTCGCCTTCACCGATATGCAGGGCCGGCTCCAGGGCAAGCGCATCCATGCCCCGTTCTTCCTCGACGAGGTGCTCGAGCACGGCACCGAGGGCTGCAACTACCTGCTCGCGGTCGACGTCGACATGAACACAGTGTCCGGCTACGCGATCTCCTCGTGGGAGCGCGGGTACGGCGACATGGAGTTCGTGCTCGACATGGACACGATGCGCCCGATTCCATGGCTACCGGCGACGGTCATGGTGCAGTGCGACCTGGCCTGGCTGGATGGCGAGCACAGCGTGGTCGCCCAGTCGCCACGGCAGGTGCTCAAGTCCCAGGTGGAGCGGGCCCGCGAGCGTGGGCTGGTCGCCATGGCCGGGACCGAGCTGGAGTTCTGCGTCTTCGAGGACACCTACGAGCAGGCCTGGGATGCCGGGTACAACGGGCTCACGCCGAGCAACCAGTACAACATCGACTACTCGCTGCTCGGGACCAGCCGGGTCGAACCGCTGCTGCGCGACATCCGCAACGGCATGTACGGCGCTGGGTTGATCGTCGAGTCGGCCAAGGGGGAGTGCAACCTCGGCCAGCACGAGATCGCCTTCCGCTTCTCCGAGGCGGTGGCGAACGCAGACGCGCACGCGGTCTACAAGCATGGCGCCAAAGAGATTGCGTCGCTGCACGGCAAGGCGCTGACCTTCATGGCGAAGTACAACGAGCAGGCGGGCAACTCTTGCCATATCCACATGAGCCTGCGCGGGACCGACGACAGCATGGCGTTCGACGAGGGCGACGGTCCGACTCCGCTGTTCGGGCACTTCGTCGCCGGCATCCAGGCAACGCTGGCCGACATGACCTTGCTGTACGCGCCGAACGTCAACTCCTACAAGCGCTTCCAGCCGGGCTCGTTCGCACCGACCGCGATCGCCTGGGGACACGACAACCGCACCTGCGCGCTGCGCGTGGTGGGCCACGGTCCCGCGCTCCGGGTGGAGAACCGAGTCCCCGGCGGCGACATCAACCCATACCTTGCCCTGGCGGGGATGCTTGCCGGCGGCCTCTACGGCATCGAGAACGAGCTGGAGCTCGAGCCGGCTTTTGCGGGCAACGCGTACACCTCCGACAAGGTCCACGTGCCGCAGACCCTGACCCAGGCACGTGAGCTGTTCGCCAACTCCGCTGTCACCCGCAAGGTCTTCGGCGACGACGTTGTCGACCACTACGTCAACGCCGCAGACGTCGAGCTGGCCGCCTTCAACGCTGCGGTGACCGACTGGGAGCGGGTACGCGGGTTCGAGCGGCTGTGACGCACACTGTCGAGGGCTCGTCGACGATGCACACCGTCCTCGACCCGGCGACGGAGGACGTCGTCACCGAGGTCTCGGGCACCTCGGCAGCGGAGACCGACGCGGCCATCGCCGCCGCACGGCGCGCGTTCGAGGCGTGGCGGGTCGTGGCGCCGGACGACCGCGCGCGACTGCTGCGGCGTTTCGCCGATGCCGTCGACGGAGCGATCGACGAGTTGGCCGGCCTCGAAGTACGCAACTCCGGACACACGATCACCAATGCCCGTTGGGAAGCCGGCAACGTCCGCGACGTCTTGCACTACTACGCCGCCGCACCGGAGCGGCTGTTCGGACGGCAGATCCCGGTGGCCGACGGGATCGACGTGACCTTCAAGGAGCCACTCGGGGTTGTCGGGGTGATCGTGCCCTGGAACTTCCCGATGCCCATCGCAGGCTGGGGTTTCGCGCCGGCACTCGCCGCCGGCAACACCGTCGTACTCAAGCCGGCCGAGCTGACCCCGCTCACCGCGATCCGGATCGGTGAGCTGGCGTTGGAGGCCGGGCTGCCCGAGGGAGTGTTCACCGTGCTGCCCGGCAAGGGTTCGGTGGTGGGTGCGCGCTTCGTCGCCAACCCGGATGTGCGCAAGATCTGCTTCACCGGCTCCACCGAGGTGGGCAAGCAGATCATGGCCGGCGCGGCCGACTCGGTGAAGCGGCTGACGTTGGAGCTCGGCGGCAAGAGCGCCAACATCGTCTTCGCCGACGCGGATCTCGAGCAGGCCGCCGCGACCGCCCCGTACGGCGTCTTCGACAACGCCGGCCAGGACTGCTGTGCCCGCAGCCGCATCCTGGTCGAGCGCCGGGCATACGACCGGTTTCTCGCGCTGCTGGAGCCAGCCGTCGCCGGCGTGAAGGTTGCGGAGCCGGGCGACCCCGGCACCGAGATGGGGCCGCTCATCAGCGCGCAGCAGCGGGACCGGGTCAGCTCGTACGTCGAGGGCGACGGTGCCGACGTGGCCTTCCGGGGGAGCGCTCCGGACGGCCCCGGATACTGGTACCCGCCGACCGTCGTGCTGCCGGGCGGCGCCGCTGACCGGGTCTGGCGCGAGGAGGTGTTCGGCCCGGTCGTCGCCGTGCTGCCGTTCGACGACGAGGCCGACGCGATCGCCAAGGCCAATGACAGTGACTATGGCCTGTCCGGGTCGATCTGGACGCGCGACATCGGTCGGGCGCTGCGGGTGTGCCGGGGGGTCGAGGCGGGCAACCTCAGCGTCAACAGCAACTCCTCGGTGCGTTACTCGACGCCGTTCGGCGGGTTCAAGCAGTCCGGTCTTGGCCGCGAGCTCGGGCCGGACGCGCTGGACCCCTTCACAGAGGTCAAGAACGTGTTCATCAGCATGGCAGGCTGAGCGGATGGCGGGACGGCTCGAGGGACGCACGGCGGTCGTGACCGGCGGCTGCAGCGGCATCGGCCTGGCGACCGTTCGCAGGTTCGCCGCCGAAGGCGCCCGGGTGGTCATCGGCGACGTCGACGACGCTCCGGGCGAAGACATCGCCGAGGAGGTGAGCGGCGCCTACGTCCACTGCGACGTCACCGACGCCGACGAGGTCGACAGGCTGTTCT
>JACCZI010000261.1 GCA_013696015.1 Nocardioidaceae bacterium | reverse complement strand
GAGCTGGGGGCGGCCGTCGACGCCGCCCTGGCTGCCGGTGTCGCAGCAGAGCGCCTCGTGGTGGACCCGGGCCTCGGCTTCGCCAAGCTCCCCGCCCACAACTGGGCGCTGCTGGCCCGCCTCGACGCGTTGCTCGCCCTCGGACACCCGGTGCTGGTCGGAGCCAGCCGCAAGAGCTTCCTCGGCGAGCTGCTGACCGACGGGGCGGGGCCTCGGCCGACGTCCGGCCGGGACGACGCCGGCACCGCCGTCACCACGCTGGCGGCCGCGGCCGGTGCCTGGTGCGTCCGGGTCCACCGGGTACGGCCGAGCGCGGACGCCGTCCGCGTCGTGGCGCGGTGGACCGCCGCCGGGGTGCGGCAGTGAAGGATCAGATCACCATCACCGGGCTAGAGATCGTTGCTCATCACGGTGTGCTGGAAACGGAGCGACGGCATGGGCAGCTGTTCGTCGTCGACCTCGTGCTCGAGTTGGACACTGTGGCCGCCGCCGCCGAAGACCGGCTCGAGCTCAGCGTCGACTACGGCGTGGTGGCGCAGCAGGTTCACGACGCGGTGGCGGGCGATCCGGTCGACCTGATAGAGACGCTGGCCCAGCGCGTCGCTGACGTGTGCCTGCGCTTCCCGGTCGTCGGCTCGGCGCGGGTGACCGTGCACAAGCCGGCAGCGCCCCTGGCAGTAGCGTTCAGCGATGTTGCCGTGACCATAGAGCGGAGCCGTGTGTGACCGAGACGCCGAACCCGCACATCCGAGACGCTGACACGATGACCGGCGAGATGCGACCGATACGTCAGGCGGTGCTGTCGCTCGGTTCCAACCTCGGGGAGCGGCTGGCGACCCTGCAGGGTGCCGTGGACACGTTCGCCGACACCCCTGACGTCAGCGTCGTGGCCGTGTCACCGGTCTATGAGACCGAGCCGGTGGACGCACCGGACGCGTCACCGTCGTTCCTGAATGCCGTCCTCCTGGTAGACACCACATTGTCGGTGAACACGCTGCTCGAGCGTTGCCGGGCGGTCGAGGACGCGTTCGGCCGCGAGCGCCACGCCGGCACCAACGCGCCGAGAACACTGGACGTGGACCTCGTCGTGGTCGGTGAGCGGGTTGCCGATGACGCCGACCTCGTGCTGCCGCATCCGCGTGCGCACCTGCGCGCCTTCGTGCTACGGCCCTGGCTCGACGTGGACCCCGGTGCCAGCGTTCCCGGCCGCGGTGCGGTGTCCGACCTGCTGGCTGCCGTCGACCAGTCCGGCGTCCAGCGGCGTGACGACCTCAGCCTGGCCGTCTGACGCGGCGCGGATCAGGTTGGTGGACGACAACAGGCAGCTGCGCGTCACCGCAGCGACGACGCTGGCGGTGACCGCATTGACCGGGCTCGCGATCGGCGGCTCGATCCGCCCGCTGGTCGAGCGCGGCGGCGGTGTCGCCCCCGCGGTTACCTGGACGGCGCCGCTGACCCTTCTGGTGTTCGCCGCGATGCTGCTCGGGCTGGCGCGTATCACGTACCGCACGATCCACCAGCGACACGAGCGCATCGAACCGCACCGCGCGGTCAACCTGCTGGTGCTCGGCAAGGCCAGCGCGCTGGCCGGCGCCATGGTTGCAGGTGCCTACCTCGGCTACGCGATGAGCTTCGCCGGCGAGTGGGCGACCGAGCTGCCCCGCGAGCGGGTGACCCGCTCGTTGATCGCCTGCGTGTTGGCGCTGCTCGTGATGGCCGGGGGGCTCCTACTGGAGCGCGCCTGCCGGGTGCCGGGCTCCGACGACACCGATGATCCCCGTAGTGGGGGCGGCGTGGCATCCGACGGCCCCCGAGGCTGACTCCTACCCTGACAGCATGCCAGTGCGCCGTCGCCCTCGGAGTTCTCGCGCGGTCCTCGCCGCCTGCCTGCTCGGTGTTGTCGGCCTGCTGCTCGGCGCCGCACTCGTCCTCGGCGAGCGGCTCGTGCTGTCGGCTGCGGCCGTGGCGACCTATCTGGCCAGTGTCGC
The DNA here is from genome assembly GCA_013696015.1 of Nocardioidaceae bacterium. Taxonomy (GTDB): domain Bacteria; phylum Actinomycetota; class Actinomycetes; order Propionibacteriales; family Nocardioidaceae; genus JACCYJ01. Next base: position 256 of record JACCZI010000261.1, on the reverse strand, counting down.
TGCCGCTCGCCTGCTGAGCGACGAGCACGCCCGGACCCGACTGCAAGCGGCGCACGACCGTGTCGTTCAGGCGCAGGACTACCGACGGCTGTTCGCGCTGCGGGTGCAGGAGCAGGACGCCTTTGCCGCGACGATGACAGACCGCGTTGTGGCTCGCGACGCCCAGATCGCCCGGCTGCGAGTAGAGCTGCACGATGCCGCGCAGCGTGCGGAGACCACCTGCAACACCGCGGACGAGCTGGCAAGGACGGTCAGC
>JACCZI010000232.1 GCA_013696015.1 Nocardioidaceae bacterium | reverse complement strand
GATGAGAGGTGAGGACATGAGCGACGCAACGGTTGTCCACCTGATGCGGCACGGCGAGGTCAACAACCCCAAGGGGATCCTGTACGGACGGATGCCCGACTTTCACCTGTCCGACCTCGGCCGCGAGATGGCCGAGCGGGTGGCCGAGTGGCTGAAGCCGGACCACGACCTGGCCCACATGGTCGCCTCCCCGCTGGAACGGGCGCAGGAGACTGCGCAGCCGGTCGCCGAGGCCTTCGGGCTGACGGTGCACACCGACGAGCGGGTGATCGAGTCCAGCAACCTGTTCGAGGGCAAGGTGTTCGGAGTCGGGAACGGCGCACTGCGCCAGTGGCGCTCCTGGTGGCTGCTCCGCAACCCGTTCACACCTTCATGGGGCGAGCCGTACCGGAAGATCGCAGACCGGATGCTCGCCGCAATGGCCGACGCCCGAGACGTGGCGCGTGGCCGCGAGGCGCTGATCGTGTCCCACCAGCTGCCGGTATGGACGGTGCGGGCGGCCATCGAGCGGCGGCGCTTCGCGCACGACCCGCGCAGGCGGGAGTGCACGCTGGCCAGCGTGACCTCGTTCCGCTACGTCGGCGACGAGGTGGTCTCGGTGGTCTACAACGAACCCGCGCGAGACCTGCTGCCTGCCGCGGGCAAGAAGTTCGCCGCGGGGGCGTGAGCGTGGTGCGGGGCGCGGTGACGCGGCCGGTGGTGGCAGTGGTGGTGGCAGCGGTCGCGCTGTCGGCTGCCGGCTGCACCTCCGGCCTCTCGGCCACCCAGGGCACCGGTGGTTACGTGAGCAGCAACGGCGCGATCACGGTGGTGCCCGAGTCCGAGCGGAAGCCTGCTCCGGACATCTCCGGTCCGACGCTGGATGCGGGCTCGGTCTCGCTCAGCGACTTCGCGGGCACCGTGGTCGTGGTCAACACCTGGGGGTCGTGGTGCACCGAGTGCCGGGCCGAGGCGGCCGACCTGGTCGAGGTGGACGAGCAGCTCGGCGACGAGGTCCAGTTCCTCGGTCTCAACATCCGGGACAACGAGACCGCGGCGCGGGCGTACGAGACCACCTACGGCGTGACCTATCCCAGCATCTTCGACCCCTCCAGCTCACTGCTGCTGGAGTTTCCTCCCGAGCTGGCTGCGATCGCCATCCCGGTGACCTACGTGGTCGACGTCGACGGCCGCGTGGCGGCGCGGATCCTCAGCACCACGTCCGCCAGCACGCTCATGGGCGTCATCGAGGACGTCCAGGGATCGAGTCCGGGTGGCTGACTGGCTCGGTACCACGACGTACTCGGGTTCGCTGCTGCTGGCAGCCCCGGTCGCCCTCGCGGCCGGTCTGGTGTCGCTCTTCTCGGTGGCGGTCTAAATGGCGTCGACCCGGTCGGCCGGCACGGCGCCGGCGCTGCCGTCGGGACAGTTCCTGCGCTGGACTTGGCGCCAGCTGACCTCGATGCGCACGGCGCTGCTCCTGTTGCTGCTGTTGGCACTGGCCGCCGTTCCGGGGTCGCTCATCCCGCAGTCGAAGGTCGACCCGCTGGCAGTGAAACTGTTCGCGGACAAGCACCCGACGCTAGCACCGGTCCTGGATCGCATCGGGGGTTTCTCGGTCTACAGCTCGCCGTGGTTCAGCGCGGTCTACCTGCTGCTCATGGTGTCGCTAGTCGGCTGCTTCGTGCCCCGCATCGCGGTCTATGCCCGCGCCGTCCGGGCCCGACCTCCGGCAGCCCCCCGCAACTTCGAGCGGCTGCCCGCCTCCGCCTCGTACGTCACCGACCAGCCGGTGCCGGAGGTTCTCGACCGGGCACAGCGGCTGCTGCGCGCACAGCGGTACCGGGTCGACACGGACTCCGAGACCACCGGTGGTGCGGTGCGCGCGCAGCGCGGCTACCTGCGCGAGGCGGGCAACCTGCTGTTCCATGTCTGTCTCGTCGTGGTGCTCGTCGGCGTCGCGGTCGGCTCGCTGTTCGGCTACAAGGGCGGGGTGATCGTCACCGAGGGCGAGGGCTTCTCCAACACGCTCACGCAGTACGACGAGTTCTCCGCCGGTGCGTTGTTCGACTCGGCGGACCTGCCACCGTTCCGGCTGCAGCTCGACTCGTTCCAGGCCGACTTCCAGCTGGACGGACCGCAGCGTGGTGCGCCGCGGCTGTTCGAGGCGCGCGGCGACCTGGTGAGCCGGCCGGGTGCCGCTCCCGTCCCGTTCGACCTGCGAGTCAACCATCCGCTGGCGATCGGTGGCACGTCAGTGTTCCTGATCGGGCAGGGCTACGCGCCGGTCATCACCGTGCGCGACGGCGACGGCAATGTGGTGTTCTCCGGGGCGGTGCCGTTCCTGCCCGTGGACAGCTCGTACATCTCCAACGGCGTCGTGAAGGCCCCCGACGCGGCACCTGAGCAGCTGGGCTTCGAGGGCTTCTTCCTCCCGACCGCGGTGGACACCGCCGACGGGACGCCGGTGTCCGCCTTCCCGGCCGCCCTGAGGCCGCGGCTGGGGCTGTTCGCCTTCCACGGTGACCTCGGGCTTGACGCCGGAGCACCGCAGTCGGTGTACGTCCTGGAACGTGACGGGCTGACCCAGTTCACCGACGCAAACAACAAGCCGCTGCGCATGCTGCTGGAACCCGGTGCGCGGGCCCAGCTGCCGGACGGGTTGGGCTCGATCTCCTTCGACGGGCTGCGGCAGTTCGTCAAGCTGCAGATCAGCGCCTCGCCGGGCACGACGGTGCCGCTCGTTGCGGGCGTTCTCGCGATCGGTGGACTGGTGGTGTCGCTGACGCTGCGGCCACGGCGGGCATGGGTCCGGGCCCGCCGTGAGCATGGGCGTACGGTGGTGGAGGTCGCCCGACTCGACCGAGTCTCGGGCACCGACCTCGGCAGCGACGTGCAGGCGCTCGTACGCTCGCTGCAGGGCGAACCGACGACGTCGAGGAGCTCATGAGCACGCAGGACTGGGCCACGCTGTCGAACCAGGCCGTCGCCACGGCGACGGTGATCTTCGCGCTGGCCTGGCTGGCTCACCTCGCGGAGTGGGCGTTCGGCCGGCAGCCCGCGCGCATTCCCCAGCCGGCTCTGGTGGGTGCTGACGGCGCCGCCGCGAGACCCGACGCGACGCCGTCGCCTCCAGACCGCAGCGCGGTTTCCGGGCGCGCCGGCCTGTCCCTGACGGTGCTGGCGTTCGGCGTGCTGCTGGTCGGTGTGGTGGCCCGCGGGGTGGCCGCCGAGCGCGTGCCGTGGGGCAACATGTACGAGTTCGCCACGACCGGCCTGCTGGTCGCAACCGGGGTCTACCTGGGGCTGGTCCGGGCGTACGGCGTCCAGTGG
>JACCZI010000174.1 GCA_013696015.1 Nocardioidaceae bacterium | reverse complement strand
CCCCTATCCCGCGCACGGGATGACTCAGCGCGAGTGGGCGGACGTACCACCGCAACAGGTGCGGCTCGACGATTTGGTCACAACCAAGCACCAGCTAGACCTGGCCATGCTGCTTGACGAGGAGTCGACCTTTTTCGGTGACCTGTTCGCCCATGTCGTCTCTTGGCGCGGCGAGTTCTACCTCGAAGACGGCCTGCACCGGGCCTTGCGGGCGGCGCTGCACCAGCGGGAGGTGCTCCACGCCCGGGTACTCGTGCTCGCACAGGAAGCCGCCTCGTGAGCCTCAAGACGCCGCTGACGCTGGTGCTGCTGGTGCTCCTGCTCGTCATCGGATCGTTGCTCGGATGGCAGCTGCTGACCCAGCAGGCACCTCCGCTCGACGCCGGGAGCCGGGGCAGCGCCTGCCTAGACCGGCAGCTCGAGTCAGGGACCAAGCTGCGTGCGGGCCAGATCACGGTCAATGTCTACAACGCCGGCTCGATCTCCGGGCTGGCAAACACGACGATGCGGTCACTGATTCGTCAGGGCTTCGCCGCCGGTGTGGTGGACAACGCACCCGCGCGGTCGGGGGCGCGCAACGTGCTGGTGCTCGACCCCGAACCCAAGTCGGCGTCGGTGCGTCTGGTGGCGCACCAGTTCAACGGGGATGTCGTCATTCGCCGCCGCGCCGACGACCTCAGCGACGGGATCGATGTCATCGTCGGTGACGGGTTCCGAGGACTCGACGACAAGGCCAAGACCACGCTGGCCGTACAGAATCAGACCGATGTATGCGTGCCGGTGGACCCAACCCCCTAGCTCGCCTCATCGGCCCCGTTCGCCGTGCCAGCCGGCCAACCGGCCACGGCGAGACACCGCCCGCAGTCGGCTCTCGGTTAGTTCACGGACGCGTCGCGGCGCGACAACCAGCAGGTCGTCGCCCCGGCGGATCATGGTTGTGCGATGCGGAACGAACGACTCACCGGCACGCACCACGAGCGAGACCGAGACACCTGCTGGCAGCCGCAGTTCGCCTATCTCGACACCGTGCAAGGCAGACCGCTGCGGCACACGTACCTGCAACAGGTCCGCCGCGATCCTGTCCAGGGGAGCCGCCTCGACCTCCACCTCTCGCGCCTCGTCGGGCGTACCGATCCCCAACCGTCGGGCGAGCAGCGGCAATGTCGGTCCCTGCAGCAGCGTGTAGACCACAACCAGGACGAACACGACGTCGAACAGGTCCGTGGCGTCGGGCACCTCCTCCGCCAGGGGAATCGTGGCAAGCACGATCGGGACTGCGCCGCGCAGACCTGCCCAGCCGAGGAAGACCTGCTCGCGAGTCGGCACTCTGAACCACGACGCGCATGCGGTCACCGACAGCGGCCGCGCCACCAGCGTCAGAAGTGCCCCGGCGAGCAGGCCGTTCGCCAGATGCGACCACTCCAGCCGGGACGGTGAGACCAACAGCCCGAGCATGACGAACAGCCCGATCTGCGCCAGCCACCCGACGCCCTCGGCAAATGACCGGGTCGCCGCACGGTGAGGCAGCTCCGCGTTGCCCAGCACCAGCGCCGCGACGTACACAGCGGCAAAGCCGCTCGCGTGAAGAGCCGCAGCGCCGCCGTACGCAAGGACGGTGAACGCGAGGGCCGCCAGCGGATACAGGCCAGAGGACGGGAGCGCCGACCCGGCCAGCACCCGGGCGCCGAGCCACCCCACGATCACGCCGAGGACGCAGCCTCCGACGAGCTCGACGGCTATCAGCCCGAGCAGCACGAGCCAGTGATGCTCGCCCGCCGAGCCAGTGCTGACTGCCGTGACCAGGATTGCGATCGGCGCGTCGTTGAGGCCCGACTCGGCCTCGAGCGTCCCCCGGACCGACGGTCGCAGCGGTACGCGGCGCAGGACCGAGAACACCGCCGCGGCGTCGGTAGGTGTGGTGATCGCGCCGAGAAGCAGGGCAAGCTGCCACTCGAACCCCAACAGGTAGTGGCAGCCCACGGCCATGACGCCGACGCTGACCGCGACGCCGACCGTGGATAGCAGCAGACCGAGTCGGAGCGTCGGACGGACCTCTGACCACTTCGTCGTGAGGCCGCCCTCGGCGAGGATCAGGATCAGTGCGGCGAAGCCCAGCGAGTGAGCGAGGTCGGCGTCGGAGAATTCGATGCCGAGCACCGCTTCCCCGAGCACGATGCCGATTCCGAGGTACAGCAGGAGGCTGGGCAGCCCGACCCCGACCGAGACGCGCACCGCCACGATGGCGGCAAGCAGGACGGCGGCCCCGACCAGCAGGACGGTGTCGAGCTGCTGGATGGCCACGGACACCCCTCGTTACGCGTGGCGAGCATGCTACGGGTCTGGGGTCCTCAGTCGGCAGCGACAAAGGGGGACAGCCGCTCGAGGCTCAGGATGTCGGGCAAGCGGTCCGCACCCCAGGCGAGATGGAAGACCCAGGCTCCTCCCTTGGGGATCGAGAGCTCGCGCGGTGACGGTGTGTCCAGGGCGGCGCAGAGAGCCTTCACCAGTCCGGGGACCGCCCTGCGCTGGCTGCACACGACCGTCGACCGGCCCTCGGCTGCGGCTTGGAGCAGCCACTGCTGGGCTGCTTTCGAACCGGCTCGGTAGCCGGTTTCGGAGACGAGAGGCTGGCCACGGACGGCGAGTTTCCGCGATGTCGCGTACGGCGCCAATGTCTCCAGACACCGAGTCACGTCCGCAGACCACGCAGCCTCGACCTGGTATCCGGCCAGCAGCGGTTCGAGCGCCTGCGCCTGCGCCACGCCCTGGTCGTCGAGCGGGCGCCGCGCATCGTCATGCGGCCCGGTCGAGGCGCTGCCGGCCGTGGCGTGCCGCAGCAGGATGAGTGGCCAGGACGGGCGGGGGTCGGCCAGGAACCAGTCGAGAGCCTCCTGGTACTGAGTCCCCTGAAGCCTGCGCCTCGCCTCCCTGGG
>JACCZI010000155.1 GCA_013696015.1 Nocardioidaceae bacterium | reverse complement strand
CGCGATGCCCGGGCGCTGGCCAAGAAGACCGCGCATGGCCGGGCTGTGGCCGCCGGTCAGTGGGCGATCGCGGAGTTCGACGCACTGAGCCGGCTGTGGTCCGCCGGCGTCTCGGTGCCGTACCCGGTCCAGATCGACGGCACCGAGCTGCTCATGGAGCTCATCGCGGTCGACGGTGAGCCTGCTCGCAGGCTGGCGCAGACACGCCCCCCACGCAACATGCTCGTGGACTACTTCGCCCAGCTGCGCGACGCCATGATGACGCTTGCCCGACACGGGTGGGCGCACGGCGATCTGTCCGCGTACAACGTGTTGGCGCAGGGTGACCGTCTGGTGCTCATCGACCTGCCGCAGGTGGTCGACCTCGTGGGCAACCCCCAGGGACTCGACTTCCTGCAGCGTGACTGCCACAACGTGTGCTCGTGGTTCACCGCACGTGGCCTCGAGGTCGATGAGCACGAGCTGTTCGGCGAGCTGCTCGCCACCGCGCTGTAGCCTCGCCGGCCATGGCGACGCGACGCTCGACGACCGAGATCGAGTCGCTGGCCGAGCTCGACAAGCTGGTCGCCCACGGCGCCACCACCATGCACGGCTGGCGGGTGCAGGGTGTCGACCTGCGGCAGCGCAGTGAGGTGCTGCTCCGGCTCGACCCTGCTGGAGCGGCGTTCTTCGGCTGCCCGATGGCCGACGACGTTGCCGAGGCCATGCGCGCCGGCGGCGCACTGCTGTTCCCGCCGATCCCCGACCTGCCGTTCGACGCGTACCCGGGTGCGCTGTACACACCGCTGCAGCTCTACGACCGGCTCACCGAGGCGACCTACGAGGAGTGCCTGGACGGCCGGGTGTACGCCTGGACCCGGTCGAGCGACCCACGAGATGCCACGCTCACGGTGGCGCGTGCGCTGCACGACCACCTGATCGAGGATGCTCTCGACGACACCCTGGCCACGTTGGCCGACGCGGGTGGCGCGGTAGTGGGCGTCATGGGCGGCCATCAGACCAGACGTGGTGATGACGGGTACGCCGAGGCGGCCCGGCTGGGCCGGCTACTCACCCGTGCCGGGCTGACCGTCGCGACCGGTGGCGGACCGGGCGCCATGGAGGCGGCGAACCTGGGGGCGTACCTCAGCGCTGCCGACGAGGCGGTGCTCGCCGAGGCGCTCGGCCACCTGAGCACCGTGCCCACGTTCGTGCCGTCACGCACCGCCTGGGCCCGCGTCGCGCTCCAGGTCCGCGCGCGTACCCCGGAGGGCGCCGCCAGCATCGGTATCCCGACCTGGTTCTACGGACACGAGCCGCCCAACCTGTTCGCGCAGCAGATCGCAAAATACTTCCAGAACGCACTGCGCGAGGCCGTGCTGCTGCAGCGGTGCTCGGGCGGCGTCGTGTTCCTGCCCGGCGCCGCCGGCACCGTGCAGGAGATCTTCGCCGACGCCAGCGAGAACTACTACGCCGCATCGGGTCTCGCTGCACCGATGGTGCTGCTCGGACGGGCGTACTGGGAGCACACCTTGCCGGCCTGGCCGCTGCTGGAGGCGCTCGGCCGCGGTCGAGAGATGGCGGGCCGGATCGCGTGCGTGGACACTGTCGACGAGGCCCTGGCATGGCTCACCAACGCCTCGAGCGCACGCCGCGCCCGTCGACGATCCTGAAGCCCGGTACGACCATGGGGCAACCGGAACTGCCCAGGTGGTCGTGCTGACAACCTTCGACGCCGACGAAAACGTGGTGCGGGCGCTGCGAGACGGCCAGCGGGTTCCTGCTCAAGGACACCCCGCCTGCCTGCTGTAGCTGCAACCGCAGCGGCTCACAGCTGACCCCAGTGCCGTCGCAGCCGGGCCGGCCCGTTCTCCGGGGCGTCCAACAGGGCCAGGTCGGGCATCGTCATCGCTGCCCAGGCGTCGAGGTCCGGTGGTTGGTGAGTCAACACCGAGACGAGCAGCAGCCATGCCGTGCCGTGGCCGACCGCGACGACGTCGCCGTCGGTGTGGGCAGCGATCAGCTCACGGGTTGCCGCTTCGACCCGCACCCGGGTGGTCGCCGCCGGTTCCCATCCCGCGGCCACCGGTACGTGGGGCAGCAGCACCGAGCGCCGTACGAGCGCCTCGAACTGTGCCGCGTCGTCGAACCACACTGCCGGACGGACCGCCTCGCGGAGGTCGTCGACGACCGTCACGGCCTGGTCGGTCAAAACCCGAGCGGTCCCGAGTGCCTTGGGCTCCGGCGAGCTGTACCACGCCGCACCGGACGGCAGGTGGTCGCGCAGGGCGGTGATCTCGTCGGTGTCGGGGCCGAGCGGCCACACATGGGGCGGAGCCTGCGGGTCGATCCTGGGCTGCCCGTGGCGGACCAGCCACAAGGTCGTCACCGCACCGCGACCAGCGTGGTGAGGATCAGCCATGCCACGGGGGCGACCGCGAGCAGCGAGTCCAGACGGTCCATGATGCCGCCGTGACCGGGCAGCAGGTTGCCCATGTCCTTGATGCCCAGGTCCCGCTTGATCAGCGACTCCGCCAGGTCGCCGAGCGTCGCCACCAACGCGGCTACGGCTCCGAGCAGCAGACCCACCCACCATCGGCCGTCGAGGGCGTACGAGACCGTGACCCAGCCGACCAGCATGCAGGTGGCGACCGAGCCCGCGAAGCCCTCCCACGACTTCTTCGGGCTGATGCTCGGCGCCATGGCGTGCCGCCCGAACAGCACTCCCACCGCGAAGCCCCCGATGTCCGACGCCGTGGCGACGAGCACGAACGTCGCGACCCGCCAGGCACCGTCGTCCTCGGCCAGGAGGAGGACAATGAAGGCGCCCAGCAACGGGACGTAGGAGAGGACGAACACACCCGCGGCGGCATCACGCAGGTAGCCGTCCGCACCGCCGGCGAGCCGCCACACCAGGCACCCGATCAGGCTCAGCGCCAGCGCCACCGACAGCACCTCCGTGCCGCCGAGATAGCTCCCCACCACCATCGAGACACCGCCGAGGCTGACGGGCACCAGCGGCACCCGCGTTGGTCCGGTCGCAAGGGCGCGGGTCAGCTCCCAGATGCCGATCAGTGCCCCGAGCACCACGACGCCGACGAAGACGGCCTTGACGATGACCAGCGCGGCCACGGCGAGCCCGCCCAGCGCGAGACCGACCCCGATGGCCGTGGGCAGGTCACGGCCGGCGCGGCTCCGGTGCATGGCAACCACCGGGTCAGGCAGCGCGGCCGCCACGTCCGGGGCAGGTTCGCTCGGTGGGAGGCTCATCACTCGCAACCGGGACCAAGGGTCTCAGACCCCGAGCAGCTCGGTTTCCTTGTGGCTCAGCAGGTCGTCGATCGCATCGACATGCTTCTTGGTCAGAGCCTCGAGCCGTTTCTCGGCGCCCGTGACGTCGTCCTTGCCGACGTCACCGTCCTTTTCCAGCTTGTCCAGCGCATGCTTGGCGATGCGCCGGATGTTGCGGACCGACACCCGGCTCTCCTCGGCCTTGCTGCGCGCCAGCTTGATGTACTCCTTGCGTCGCTCCTCGGTGAGCTCGGGAAGCACTACCCGCAAGCCGTTTCCGTCGTTGGCCGGGTTGACGCCGAGGTCGGAGTCGCGGATGGCCTTCTCGATCGCACCAACCGAGCTCTTGTCGTACGCCGCGATCACCACGACACGTGGCTCTGGAATGTGGAACGACGCGAGCTGCTGGATCGGCGTCGGGCTGCCGTAGTAGTCCGCGGTGATCTTGGCGAACATCGCCGGGTGCGCACGGCCGGTCCGGATCGCGCCGAACTCTTCCTTGGCCACGTCGATGGCCTTGTTCATTTTGCCGTCCGCCTCGCGCAGCGTCTGGTCGATCACGGCGTCCTCACTCCTGCCCAGTCGTCCTCGGCACCGAGACGTTCATCCTCGGTGGACCAGCGTGCCGATCTTCTCACCCCGCACCGCGCGGCCGATGTTGCCCTCTTGGAGCAGGTTGAACACGCAGATCGGCAGGTTGTTCTCACGACACAGGGCGAAGGCGGCGGCATCGGCGACCTTCAGACCGCGCCCCAGCACCTCGTCGAAGCTGATCGTGTCGAACTTCACGGCCGCCGGACTGGTCCGCGGGTCGGCGTCGTACACGCCGTCGACGCCGTTCTTGGCCATCAGGAGCGTGTCGCAGCCGATCTCCAGCGCCCTCTGGGCGGAGGCGGTGTCGGTCGAGAAGTACGGCATCCCCACGCCGGCGCCGAAGATGACGACGCGCCCCTTCTCGAGGTGACGCTCGGCTCGACGGGGGATGTACGGCTCGGCGACCTGGCCCATGGCGATCGCCGTCTGCACCCGCGTCGGGACGCCGCACTTCTCCAGGAAATCCTGCAGCGCAAGGCAGTTCATAACCGTCCCGAGCATCGCCATGTAGTCGGCCCGGTCGCGGTCCATGCCGCGCTGCGACAGCTGCGGTCCGCGAAAGTAGTTGCCACCGCCGACCACCACGGCGACCTGGATCCCGTCGCTGACGACCTCGGCTATCTGGCGGGCGATGGAGGCCACCACGTCCGGGTCCACGCCGATG
>JACCZI010000120.1 GCA_013696015.1 Nocardioidaceae bacterium | reverse complement strand
GCAGCCCGGTGGCGCCGACCAGGACCACGGGCACCGGTGCGGCCGAGGTTGCGGCTACCGCCGGTCCGAGCGTGGGGCCGATGATGACAGCGCCTCCCGCGAGCAGCGCCGCCCCCACCAGCAGCACCCGCACGAGCAGCCGCACGGGAGCGCGCGGCCGGGAAAGGGGCATGCCGCAAGGCTAGTTGGCGGGGGAGTGGTCACCCGAGCACGCGGGCCAGGGCACCCGCTTGCGTCAACACCGACTTCAGCGGCCGCCCCGTCGCCTGCGCCACGGCGGCGACGTCGTCGTACTCCGGTTGGGCGTTGACGACCTTGCCCGCGTACGACGCCAGTTTGACCCGCAGCGCGTGCCCGTCGATCTCGACAGTGCGCTCCGTGCGCTCCAGCGCGAGCTTGTCGACCTCGTACGAGCGCAGCCCGATCGTGGTGGTCTCGGCGAAGACGACATCGAGCACAGCCGTCCGGCAGTGTGCTGCGACCAGCACCGACAAGGTGTGCGCCGGGCGGCCCTTCTTCATCAGGATCGGGGTGAGCCATGCGTCGGAGGCGCCGGCAGCCAACAGCAGCTCGAGGACCGTCGGCCACAGGCGTGGGTCCAGGTCGTCCACGTTGGCCTCGAGCACGAGCTCCGGCGAAGGAGCGGCGCCTGCCACCGTTCGACCGAGCAGCAGCCGCACCACGTTGGCCGAGCCGTCGAGGTCGCGACCGCCGGCACCGACCCCTACCGCGTCGACCAGCATGGCGGGTTGCGAGCCGAACCCTGTGGCATGGGTGGCGACCAGCGCTGCACCGGTAGGCGTCGCCAGCTCCGCCTCGACCGGCCCGCCGACCGACGGCAGGCCGCGCAGCAGCTCGACTACAGCCGGCGGGGGGACCGGGAGCCGGCCGTGCCCGACGCTGACGAAGCCGCCACCGAGAGACACCGTCGAGCAGGTGAGACTGTCCAGGCCGAGATGGGCGAGTCCGGCGCAGACCCCGACGACGTCTGCGATGGCGTCGAGAGCTCCGACCTCATGGAAGTGGACCTCGTCCGGGGTGGTGCCGTGCACCGTGGCCTCCGCCCGCGCCAGGGCCGCGAAGCAGCTCAGCGCCGGCGTTCGCACGGCTGGCGGCAGGTCGGCGGCCTCCAGCACGCCGCGGACGTCGGACCACGTACGCCGCGTCGTAGTGTCGGCCACTTCGACGTGGACCAGGGTCGCGGCCAGGCCGCCTCGTGTCACGGCCTCGGCGCGCACTCGAATCGGCTCCGGTGTCACCGCCTGGATCGCGGTGTCGAGGACCTCGATCGGCACCCCGCTCCCGACCAGCGCACCGAGCAGCATGTCACCGCTGACGCCGGAGGAGCAGTCGAGCCAGCCGATCACGGATGTCGACCGGCCCGGCGAGCCACCCGGGCAGCGAAGACGCCGGCGCCATAGCCGTTGTCGATGTTGACGACGGTGACGCCCGGAGCGCAGGAGTTCAGCATCGCCAGCAGCGCAGCGATCCCGCCGAAGGAGGCGCCGTACCCCACGCTGGTGGGCACCGCGACGAGCGGCACCCCGGTGAGGCCGCCCACGACGCTTGGCAGGGCCCCCTCCATGCCGGCAACGACGACGAGGCAGTCGGCGGTGGTCAGCTGCTCCTGGACCGCCAGCAGCCGGTGCAGCCCGGCGACCCCGACGTCGCAGATGGAGGTGACGCCGGCACCGTGGACCGATGCGGTGGTGGCGGCCTCGCGGGCCACAGCGGCATCGGACGTGCCGGCCGACACCACACAGACCGTGCCCCGCGGCGGGGGCGGCGACCCGAGAACGACGGTCGCGGCGACCTCGTCCACGACTGCTTCGGCGATGGCGGCCTGGACGGCGGCCCGAGCATCTGCGCCCACCCGGGTGGCGAGAACGGCCCGGTCCGGGTGGTGTTCCCGTAGCCGCGTGAGCAACTCGACGACCTGGACCGGTGACTTCCCCTGCCCGAAGACGACCTCGGGATCGCCGGTGCGCGCGGCCCGGTCGGTGTCGAGGCGCGCGAAACCTAGGTCGGTGAACCTTTGCTCAGGCGTCGGCACCGTCACGAGGGCGAATCTAGCGCCGGTGGGTACGGTCTCCCCCATGGCGCTCACCTTGGCTGTCATCGCGCTGGTGCTGGCGTTGAGCGGCACCACCGCAGCGCTGGTCGCCATACGCCGTTCCGGGTCCGGCACGCGGCGGTCGGGTAAGGCCGGCGCCGTACCGGCCGACCTCGGCGCACTGCGCGACGAGGTCGAGCGGCTGCGCGCTGACGCAGCCGAGACGCTGCGGCATCTCGCGGTGGTGCGCTACGACGCCTTCGGTGACATGGGCGGGCACCTCTCCTGGTCGATGGCGCTGCTCGACGACGGCGGCAACGGCGTGGTGCTGACCTCGATCCACGGCCGCAGTGACGCCCGCACATACGCCAAGAATGTCGCCGGCTGGTCATGCGACGCCCAGCTGTCACCCGAGGAGTCCGAGGCGATCGGCTACGCGCGCGCCAACGCCTGACGGCCCCATCACCCGCGCGAGGTCGGGCTCAGCGGGGGACACGCACCAGCAGCGTTCCGGCCAGGACCTCGGCGTTGAGCTCGCGGCCCTCGCCGACCGGGTCCCCGTCGAGCTGGCGCAGCAGGGGCTTGTCGGCCTGGATGCTGACCCGGCGGCCGGTCATCCGGTCCAGCCGCTCGTCGGTGCGCCGGGTCCGACGCAGGACACGCAACGCCAGTCGCAGCCATCCCACCGTGTGTTGTGGCGCGATCACCACCACGTCGAGGCGCCCGTCGTCGATCAGGGCGTCCGGGAGCAGCGGGATCCTCGCCTGCAGCGACCCCACATTGCCGATAACCACAGTGCGCACCTTCCGGCGTACCGGCGGGGAGCCGTCGACGCTGACCTCCACCCACGTCGCAGGGTGCCTTAGTTGGCGAAGCGCGGAGACGACGTACGCCGGCCACCCCATGCGCGCCTTGAGCTGATCGGGTGCGCCGGCCATGATCGCGGCGTCCAGGCCGAGCCCGGCCATGACGGTGAAGCAGGTTTCGGTCAGGTCGTCGCCGGTCACCTCCACGACGTCGACAGCGCGGTCCTGCCCGCTCAGAGCGACCTCGACCGCGTCAGCGGGATTCAGCGGCAGGCCGAGGTTGCGCGCCAGCAGGTTGCCGGTGCCCAGCGGCACAACGCCGACGGCCACCCCGGTGCGGGCCAGCTCCGAGCACACCACGCGTACGGTGCCGTCACCTCCCACCACCAGCACCATCTGTACGTCGGCGAGCAGCGCCTGCTCGGCCATGCCGATGCCGTTGTCGTCGGCCTCCGTCTCCAGCCACAGCGGCGGTTCCCATCCCCACCGACCAGCGGCCGCGACCACCGAATGGCGGAACGCAGGCATGTCCGCCACCCGCAGCGGGTTGGCGATCACCGCGAAACGAGAAGGTTGCGGACCCGGACGCTCGGTCAAGGTTGGTGGTGTCCAGATGGCCGGACGCACCACCAAGACCCAGGCGGCCGACACCACGGCGGCACCGAGCAGCCAGCCCGCAACGACGTCGGAGACGTAGTGGACGCCCAGCAGCACGCGGTCCAGTCCAGCCGCAACGCCCGCAGCCACGGCCAGCGCGCACACCGCCGAGCGGAGCCTGCTGCGCTGCATGGTGGTGACCGCCAACAGCACGGCCGTCACGGCGAACATCCCGCCACCGGCCGCGTGCCCCGACGGGAACGAGAAACCGCCGACCGTGGTGATCGGGTCGTCCCAGAGCGGGCGTGACCGGTCGAAGACGCGCTTGAGCCCGACGGCCAGGGCTGCCTCGACCACGATGGTCACGACGACCCACAGGCACAGCCGCAGTGCCCGGCGGCGGATGAGGAACACCGCTGCGCCCAGCAGGAGGAGGCGGAACACCTCAGGGCTGGCTGCCGCGGCGACGACTCGTAGCATCGTGATGGTGCCGGAGTGGCCGATGACGCGCTCGTACGCTTCGGTTGCGACGGTGGTGTCGACGTCGAGCAGCGGCTCCCACGGGGTCGCGATGCCCGCGGCCAGCAGCGCGAAACCCACGGACATCACCGTGACCGCGCCCCACCAGCGGCTCGCCGCGCGGGGCCGGACGCGACCGGGGTCGAGGGGCACAGACGGGTCCTGTCGGGTCGTGCGGACGGAGTGTTCACCCTAGGGGAGACGACTGCACACAGGCCGCACCTCGATACCCTGAAGCCATGATCGACCTGCGCGTCTTGCGTGACGACCCGGACCGCGTCCGCGCCGCTCAGAAGCGGCGAGGTGAGTCCGAAGGCGTGGTCGACGCGCTGTTGGCCGCTGATGAGCTGCGGCGGTTGAGCATCGGCGACTTCGAGCGGCTCCGCGGCGAGCAGAAGCAGCTCGGCAAGCAGGTGGCGACGGCATCGCCGCAGGATCGCCCGCGGCTCCTGGCGCACACCCAGGAGCTGGCTGCGAGGGTCAAGGCTGCCGAAGCAGTCCAGGCAGACGCCGCCGCCGGCTTCGCGCGGTTGGCTGCGACGCTGCCCAACCTGGCCTCCGAGCAAGCTCCGGCGGGCGGCGAGGACAACTTCGAGGTCCTGGAGGAGCTGGGTCAACGTCGCGACTTCGCCGCCGAGGGCTTCGAACCGCGTGACCACCTCGAGCTCGGTCGGTTGCTCGGTGCCATCGATGTCGAGCGCGGCGCCAAGGTCAGTGGATCGCGCTTCTACTACCTCACCGGCATCGGCGCGCTGCTGGAGCTGGCGCTCGTGCAGATGGCGATGGAGCGGGCAACCGAGCTCGGTTTCACCCCGATGATCCCACCGGCATTGGTGAAGCCGCGCGCGATGGAAGGCACCGGCTTCCTCGGCCAGGCAGCCGACGACGTCTACTACCTGCCCAAGGACGACCTCTACCTCGTGGGCACCTCCGAGGTGGCGCTGGCGGCCTTCCACACCGACGAGATCCTCGACACCGAGTCATTGCCGCGCCGTTACGCGGCGTTCAGCCCGTGCTACCGGCGGGAGGCAGGCTCGTACGGCAAGGACACTCGAGGGATCTTCCGGGTCCATTGGTTCGACAAGGTGGAGATGTTCAGCTACACCACGCTCGACGACTCGTACGTGGAGCACGAGCGGCTGCTCGGGTGGGAGAAGGAGTGGCTGAACGCGCTCGAGCTGCCCTTTCGGGTCATCGACGTGGCGGCCGGGGATCTGGGGCTCAGCGCGGTGCGCAAGTACGACTGCGAGGCATGGTTCCCGTCCCAGGGCACGTATCGCGAAGTGTCCTCGGCGTCCAACTGCACCCAGTTCCAGGCCCGCCGCCTGGACATCCGGATGCGTGGCGACCGTGGCACAGAGCCGGTGGCGACGCTCAACGGCACGCTCATGGCGTCGACGCGCACGATCGTTGCGCTGCTGGAGAACCACCAGAGGTCGGATGGCAGCGTCCGAGTGCCTCCGGCACTGCGGCCGTACCTGCAGGGGCGCGAGTTGTTGGAGCCGACTAGGTGAGGTTTCAACCCCGTCTCGTCGCACTCGATGTCGATGGGACGCTGGTCGACTGGGACAACATGATGACCTCGGCGGTACGGGAGGCCGTCCGGGCTGTCGCGGCGTCCGGTGTCCCGGTCGTGGTGGCCACCGGCCGGGCCGTCCCCGGTGTCATGGACGCCGTCGACAAGCTCGGGCTCGACAACGGTCGGGCGGTCGCGAGCAACGGGGCAGTCACGATCGGGTTCCGACCGGTCGAGGTCTTGAGCACGGTCACCTTCGACGCGAGCGAGACGGTCAAGCTGTTGCTCGAGCACGTCCCCGACGCCGCCGTCGCCGTGGAGGAGGTCGGCATCGGGTACCGCATCAACCGGGAGTTCCCCGAGGGGGAGCTCACCGGCACGTTGCAGCTGCAGTCTGTCGACGAGCTGGTGCACGAGCCGGTTACCCGCGTCATCATCCGCAGCCCCGACCAGTCTGCCGAAGAGTTCGTCGAGCTGGCCGAACGGCTCGGCCTGCACGGGACCAACTACTACGTCGGTTACACCGCCTGGCTCGACCTGGCGCCCGAGGGGGTGAGCAAGGCGTCCGCCCTCGCCCAGGTCGCCGACTCGTTCGGCGTCGCGCAGGCAGACGTCCTGGCCATCGGCGACGGTCGTAACGACGTCGAGATGCTCGCCTGGGCAGGCCGCGGGGTCGCGATGGGCATGGCCCCTTTGGAGGTGCAGGAGTGTGCCGACGACGTCACCGAGACGGTCGAGGCCGACGGCGTCGTCGTCGAGCTGAGCCGCTGGTTTTAGCGGCCGGCTCAGAGGTAGAGGCCTCCGCCTGAGCGCTGCTCCTTGTCCGCGCCATCACCGGGACCGGGTGGCCCACCCATGTGACCCATGCCTGGTGGCAGCGCCCGTCGCATCTGCTCCAGCTGCGCCCGAGCCGCCATCTGCTGGGCGTAGATCGCCGTCTGGATGCCGTGAAACAACCCTTCCAACCAGCCTACGAGCTGGGCCTGGGCGATGCGCAGCTCGGAGTCGGACGGGGTAGAGCTCGAGAACGGCAGGCTCAGCCGCTCCAGCTCTTCGACGAGCTCGGGGGCAAGGCCGTCCTCGAGCTCTTTGATCGAGGCGGCGTGGACCTCGCCCAGCCGAGTCCGGCTGGCGTCGTCCAGCGGCGCCGACTTCACCTCCTCCAGCAGCTGTCGGATCATGCTGCCGATCCGCATCACCTTCGCCGGCTGCTCGACCAGGTCGGTCATCGTACGGATGGCGTCACTGTTGTCCGGCTCACCGCCCGAGGTGTCCGGGATCGGCTGGCCGTCGGGTCCGACGATCAGCACCCGGCTGTCGGCGTGGTCATTCGGCTGCTCGGTCATCCCGCCACTGTAATCGCCGGGCCTACGAGAACGGGGCGTGGGCACTGCCTACACCGTGAGCAGCACCTTGCCGATCGTGTTGCCGTCCTCCAGGATCCGATGCGCCTCACGCACGTCATCCAGCGAGAAGCGCGCATGGACCATTGGTCGTACGCTGCCGTCGGACACCAGCGGCCAGACATGCTCGACGACACTGGCCATGATCGCCGTCTTCTCCGGCGCCGGGCGACCCCGCAGCGAGGTGGCCAGGACCGCACCGCGCTTGCGAAGAAGCGACCCGAGGTCGAGCTCGCCCGTTGCGCCGCCCTGCAGCCCGATCACGGCCAACCGGCCCTCGACGGCCAGCGCTGCCACGTTCCGCGACAGGTAGGCGCCCCCCATGTTGTCGAGGATGACGTCCGCCCCGACACCGGCGGTGACCTCGCGGACGACGTCGACGAAGTCCTGGCTGCGGTAGTTGATGCCGACGTCGGCTCCCAGCTCGGCGCACACCGTCAGCTTGCGTGACGACCCGGCGGTGACGAGCACCCGGGCGCCCAGTGCGACCCCGAGCTGGATGGCCATGGTCCCGATCCCGCCGGCCCCGCCGTGCACCAGCAGCGTCTCTCCGCGTTGCAGCCCCGCGAGCATGAACACGTTCGACCACACCGTCGCTGCCACCTCCGGAAGCGATGCGGCGGTGATGAGGTCCAGGCCCGCCGGAATCGGGGCGATCGATCCGGCGGAGACTGCCACCTGCTCGGCGTAGCCGCCCCCGGCGAGCAGCGCGCACACCTGGTCACCGACGTGCCAGCGCTCGACACCATCGCCAACGGCGCGGACGATGCCGGAACACTCCAGGCCGAGGGTGTCCGGGGCACCCGGCGGCGGGGGGTAGTGGCCCTGGCGCTGCAGGAGGTCAGCTCGGTTCACCCCGGCAGCGGCAACGTCGATCACGACTTCCCCGGCCGCCGGCGGCGGCTCTGGCAGGTCGGCCACCTCGAGCACGTCGGGTCCACCTGCCCCCTGGCACACCACTGCTCGCACGAGCCTGAGTGTGCCGCATGCGGTGTAGCGTCGCTGCGTCCCGGCCCGGCGCGAAGGAGGCGATCGATGGCGCTCGAGACGATCGTCGCCGAGATGGTGGCCAACGTGTTGAAGGTGGTGGCCGTCGAGGGCGAGCTGCTGGCGGTTGGGGACACGGTGGTGATCCTGGAGTCGATGAAGATGGAGATACCGGTCCTGGTCGAGACAACCGGCACGCTGCGCGAGCTGCGGGTACGCGAGGGGGACGTCGTGCAAGAAGGGGACATCATCGCCGTCCTCGGGTGATGGGAGAATCGGCACCGCGGCGGGCTGAGCGATGAGCCGGCCGAGGAGGGGTGCCGGAGTGGCCGATCGGAACCGCCTTGAAAGCGGTCGCTGGCAGAAATGTCAGCCGCGGGTTCGAATCCCGCCCCCTCTGCTGCGTGCCACAGAGGTTGCCGCAGCGGCGCCAGAGGAGAGGACGCGGCGTGCCCGAGACATCGACGACCGGTTATCACGCCAACCGGGCGGCCGTCGTGACCGTGCTCGGAGTGCTGACACTGTGCTGTGGGGTGGGCGTGCTGGCCACCGCCGTGCTCGGTCGCCTGCGAGACGGCCACGGCGCATGGGACGCGGTGTTCTGGAGTGTGCTGGCGCTGACCGGGCTCGTCGGGCTGCTGGCGGTGCTGGCGGCAGTCCGGCTGCTCCGCCACAGCCCGGTACTCATCCTGGACGACACGGGATACCGGGTCCGGGGTCTGCGGGGTACCGGCGTCCGGACGGCACCATGGACTGAGGTGACGGGCGTTGCCACCGCAGGCGGGGTGGTGCGGATCGACCTGCGCCACGGCGGCTCGACGATGCTGCCGACTCGTCTGGTCGAGGAGCCGGCGAGCGTGTGGGTGGCTGATGTGGGCGCCAGGGCAGACGGGGCTTTGCCCCGCCGCGAGCGCGACCGGTAGCCTGACTCGTCGCCGCACGGCCTGGCCCGCGGCGTGGAGGTGTCGCCTAGCCCGGTTTATGGCGCCCGCCTGCTAAGCGGGTTGAGGGTTTGAACCCTCTCGCGGGTTCAAATCCCGCCACCTCCGCCACGCGTCGGCGTCGCGAACCGTGTCTCTATCCCATGTTCACTTGGGATAGAGACACTCCCAATGGGGTCGAACCCGTTGGAAGTGACTCTCAGCCATTGGAAGTCCAAGCGAGCGCTGGGCTCAGGCGCCGAGGCGGGCCCTGAGGCCGTCGAGCTCGGTCCACAGCACCGCGGGCAGCTTGTCGCCGAACATCTCGAACCAGGCGTTGATCGACGGCAGCTCGTCCCTCCACTCCTGCGTGTCGACGGCGAGAGCGGCGCGAAGGTCGTCCTGGCTCACGTCGAGGTCCTCGACATCCAGGCTTTCGGGTGTCGGAACGCGGCCCACCGGTGTCTCGACAGCGTCCGCAGTGCCCTCGATGCGCTCGACGACCCACTTCAGCACCCGGCTGTTCTCCCCAAAGCCAGGCCACAGGAAGCCGCCGTCGGCGTCCCGCCGGAACCAGTTGACGTAGTAGATGCGGGGCAGCTTCGCGGGGTCGTGCTCCTTGCCGACCGTGATCCAGTGGCCGAGGTAGTCACCGGCGTGGTAGCCCATGAACGGCAGCATCGCCATCGGGTCTCGGCGGACGACGCCGACCTCCCCGGTCGCAGCGGCGGTCGTCTCGCTGGACAGCGTCGCACCGAGGAACGTGCCGTGTATCCAGTCGCGTGCCTCGGTCACCAGCGGGATCGTGGTCTTGCGCCGGCCACCGAACAGGATCGCGTCGATCGGCACGCCTCGCGGGTCGTCGTACTCCGGCGCGAGTATCGGGCACTGCTTGATCGGCGTGCAGAAGCGGCTGTTCGGGTGCGAGGACGGTTCGTCGGCGTCCGGAGTCCAGTCCCGGCCCTTCCAGTCGGTCAGGTGCGCCGGCGGCTCGTCGGTCATGCCCTCCCACCAGATGTCTCCGTCGTCGGTCAGCGCGACGTTGGTGA
>JACCZI010000116.1 GCA_013696015.1 Nocardioidaceae bacterium | reverse complement strand
GGTGACGGCCCGGTCGAGGTGGTCGTCGCACCGGTTCGCTCGGTGTTGCAGCCGCAGGTGCGCGGTCTGGCCGACCTGGAGCCGGTCG
The DNA here is from genome assembly GCA_013696015.1 of Nocardioidaceae bacterium. Taxonomy (GTDB): domain Bacteria; phylum Actinomycetota; class Actinomycetes; order Propionibacteriales; family Nocardioidaceae; genus JACCYJ01. The sequence goes on along the minus strand of JACCZI010000116.1, from coordinate 7,395 downwards.
AGCTTGTCACCGGTGGCGAGGCCGATCTCGAGGACGTGGTACGCCGGCTGGCCGCGGCCGCGTACCACCGGGTCGACCTGGTCGAGCGGCGCGGCGACTTCGCGGTCCGCGGCGGGATCATCGACGTGTTCCCCGCGACTGAGGAGCACCCCCTGAGGGTGGAGTTCTGGGGCGATGTCGTCGAGGAGATCCGCTACTTTGCGGTGGCCGACCAGCGGTCGCTGGAGGCGATCGACCGGCTCTGGGCGCCGCCGTGTCGTGAGCTGCTGCTGACAGACGAAGTACGCCACCGGGCCGCTGAGCTCGCGCGGCGTCACCCGGAGCTTGCCGAGCTGTTCCACAAGCTGGCGCAGGGGCATGCGGTGGAGGGCATGGAGTCGCTGGCGCCGGTGCTGGTCGACGAGATGGAGATGCTCACCGATCTGCTGCCATCCGGGTCGAACGTCCTGGTCTGCGACCCCGAGCGCATCCGGACTCGGGCGCACGACCTCGTCGCCACCAGCCAGGAGTTCCTGCAGGCGTCCTGGGCCGCGGCCGCCGGTGGTGGCACTGCGCCCATCGACCTGGGAGCGGCCGCGTACCACTCGCTGGCCGACGTGCGACTGAGCGCTCTCGGTAGGGGGCACGCCTGGTGGAGCACATCGCCGTTCGGGCTCGACCCGGACGCCGGCCTGGTCGCCGGGCCGGTCGCGCCGCTGCGCACCGAGGCAGGCGAGCCGGTGAGCATCGACGTCGACGCCGCAGTGGGCGCCGTCGAGTCGCGCGCGTTGCCGTTTACGCCGGCTCCGGTTTATCGCGGGGACACCGAGCAGGCGATCACCGACATCGCGACGTCGCTGCGCCGTGGTCACCGCGTCGTCCTGGTGACGCCCGCGGCGGGGCAGGCGCAGCGCTCCGTGGAGGTGCTCGCCGACCACGACATCGCGGCCCGCGTGGAGCCGGAGCCGAGCAGTGACCCCCGCCCCGACCTGGTCCACGTCGCCACCGGTGCGCTTCGGCACGGCTTCAGCAGCGAGCCGCTGCGCCTTGTGGTGCTCACCACGCAGGACCTCGTCGCCTCCCGCGCCGGCCCGCGGGAGGAGCGCCGGCTGCCGTCGCGGCGACGCAAGCAGGTCGACCCGCTCGAGCTCACACCCGGCGACTTCGTGGTGCACCAGCAGCACGGCGTCGGTCGCTACGTGGAGATGGCCCAGCGCACGGTGGCTGGCGCCACGCGTGAGTACCTGGTCGTCGAGTATGCGGCGAGCAAGCGCGGGCAATCACCCGACCGGCTGTACGTGCCGACCGACCAGCTCGACCAGGTGACCCGCTACGTCGGTGGTGAGCACCCGTCGCTGGACCGGCTCGGAGGGTCGGACTGGTCCCGGCGCAAAGGGCGGGCCCGCCGGGCGGTGCGCCAGATCGCCGCCCAGCTGATCCAGCTGTACGCCGCCCGGCAGGCGACGCACGGTCATGCGTTCGGCCCGGACACGCCGTGGCAACGCGAGCTGGAGGAGGCCTTCCCGTACGTCGAGACGCCTGACCAGGCGGCCAGCATCGACGAGGTGAAACGTGACATGGAGCGCCCGGTCCCGATGGACCGGCTGATCTGCGGCGACGTCGGCTACGGCAAGACCGAGATCGCTGTGCGGGCCGCGTTCAAGGCGATCCAGGACGGTAAGCAGGTGGTGGTCCTCGTCCCGACGACGTTGCTGGTGCAACAGCACATGGCGACCTTTGCCGAGCGCTTCGCGCAGTTCCCCGTCACGTTGGCCGCCCTGAGCCGTTTCCAGACCGACCGGGAGGCCGCCAGGGTCGTCGAGGGGCTGCGCGAGGGCAGCGTCGACATCGTCATCGGAACCCACCGGTTGCTGCAGCCCGAGATCCGCGTGCCCAAGCTCGGCCTGGTCGTCGTCGACGAGGAGCAGCGCTTCGGCGTCGAGCACAAGGAACGGCTCAAGCAGCTGCGGGCCGCGGTCGACGTGCTGTCGATGTCGGCGACACCGATCCCCCGCACGCTCGAGATGGCGATCACCGGGATCCGCGAGATGTCGACGATCACCACGCCGCCCGAGGAGCGCCACCCGGTCCTGACCTTCGTCGGCGGCTACGACGACGGGCAGATCACAGCCGCAATCCGCCGCGAGCTGCTGCGCGAGGGCCAGGTCTTCTACATCCACAACCGGGTCCAGACCATCGACCGCGCCGTGCAGCGACTGAGCAAGCTGGTGCCGGAAGCCCGCATCACCGCCGCGCACGGCCAGATGGGGGAGCACCGGCTCGAGCAGGTGATGGTCGACTTCTGGGAGAAGCAGTACGACGTGCTGGTCTGCACCACCATCGTCGAGGCCGGCCTTGACGTGGCCAACGCGAACACTCTGATCATCGAGCGCTCAGACCTGCTCGGTCTGTCGCAGCTGCACCAGCTGCGTGGCCGCGTCGGCCGCGGCAGCGAACGCGCGTACGCGTACTTTCTCTACCCAGGCGAGGCGCCGCTGACCGAGACCGCACACGAGCGGCTGGCCACGATCGCCCAGCATTCGGAGCTCGGCGGCGGCATGGCGGTGGCGATGAAGGACCTCGAGATCCGCGGCGCCGGCAACCTGCTGGGCGGCGAGCAGTCCGGTCACATCGCCGATGTGGGTTTCGACCTGTACGTACGCCTGGTCGGTGAGGCGGTGGCGGAGTTCCGCGGTGACGGGGAGCCGCAGGATGCCGAGGTCAGGCTGGAGCTGCCGATCGACGCGCACCTGCCGCACGACTACGTGCCCAGCGAGCGGCTGCGTCTGGAGATGTACAAGCGGCTGGCCGCGGTGCCCTCCGACACCGAGGTGGCCGAGCTCGCCGAGGAGATGCTCGACCGGTACGGCGAACCGCCCACGCCGGTTGCCAGCCTGCTCGAGGTCGCCCGGCTTCGGGTCCGGGCCCGCGCAGCCGGGATCGGCGAGCTGAACGTCGCCGGTAACTATGTCCGCTTCGCACCCGTGGAGCTCCCGGAGTCCGGCCGGCTGCGGTTGCAGCGGCTCTACCCCGGGACGGTCGTGAAGCCGAGCCTGCGTACGATCCTCGTACCGCGACCGCGCACCGCGGTTGTGGCTGGTACGTCACTGCGGGACGGAGAGCTGCTGGCCTGGTGCCGCCAGGTGCTCGACTTGGTCGTTGACCGGGCCGACGTGTCCGTGGCATGACCAGCCGGTGCTCGCCCGACCTGCCGACCCGCCGCCTGGAAGGACCGTCGTGAGAGCTCAGCGCCCGCGTCGCCGGCCTCGGTCCTGGGCCCTCTTGCCGGCCCGTGCCGCTGGTGTCGGAGCGTTGCTGCTCGCTCTGAGTGGGTGCGGCTCGGTGCATCCGGGTGCTGCGGCGGTGGTGGGGGACACCCGCGTCTCGTTCGACGAGGTCGACACGCTGAGCGTCGCGTACTGCCAGGCCACGCTTGCGATCAGCGAGGTACAGGGCAGTCCGGTCACCCCCACGCAGGGGATCGAGTCGCGGCGGTCGGTCGTCGGGCTGATCCTGCAGCGTGAGCTGGCTCGGCAGGCGGCCGACTCGCTGGGGATCGAGGTCGCGCCGGCAGCCTACGTGGCCGACGCGCAGAGCTACGAGCCGCTCGTGGCTGCGGTCGGCGACGAGTACGCCGACGAGATCAGCGAGCTGGTGGAGCTCACCGGCGAGGCCACCGCCCTGCGGGAGGCGATCGGTGCCCAGCAGCTCGAGCAGGACGTCTCGGAGCTGCTGACTCGGCAGCAGGTGGAGGAGGCCCAGCAGGCGGGGCAGGACTACATCACCGAGTTCGCCTCGGGCGTCGAGATCGACATCGACCCACGACTGGCGCTGGCCCCCGACGGTGACGTGCTCGCCGAGACCGGGTCACTGTCGGCGCCGGTGTCCGGCGACGCAGTGTCCTCGGTCGAGTCGGTCGACGCGCTGCCGGCCGCACAGGTCTGCCGCTGAAACGGTCGTGATCCACCTCCTCGTCACCAGTCCTCGGGTGGCCCCCGGGCTGATGACCGCGGCCGCCTGGGAGCTGGTCCGCCGCGCCGACCGGGTCGTCAGCTCCGACCCTGACGATGCCGCCGTCGCCGCTGTACGAGCTGCCGGCATCGACGTGGGCATAGGGGTCGCCGAGCCGCCGGAGGCCGAGCCCCAGGTCGCGGAACTCGTATGGCTGGTGCCCCGCGGTGACGACGGCTCGGTGCCCGAGCTGGTGCAGCGGCTGTCGGTGTCGGGAGCCGCCGTCGAGGTCGTGTCCGCCTCGTACGACCTGCCCGGCGCCCGCCTGCTCGACCTCGTCGAGGTCATGGACCGGCTGCGCACCGGCTGCCCGTGGGATCGGCGGCAAACGCACCAGAGCCTCACCCGCTACCTGATCGAAGAGGCGTACGAGACGCTCGAGGCGATCGAGTCCGGCGACCGGGACCACCTGCGTGAGGAGCTCGGCGACCTGTTGCTGCAGGTGGTGTTTCACGCCCGGCTGGCGGCAGAGGATCCGGACGCGCCGTGGGATATAGACGACGTCGCCGGCGGGATCGTCGCAAAGCTGGTGCACCGGCACCCGCACGTGTTTGCCGGGCTCGACGTGGTCTCGGCCGCCCAGCTGGAGAGCAACTGGGAGTCGCTCAAGCACCAGGAGAAGCAGCGCGACTCGGTGCTGGCGGGCGTCCCTCCCGCGCTGCCGGCCCTGGCTCGAGCGGACAAGCTGCTGCGGCGGGCGGCGCGCGCCGGGCTGTCCGACGTCGACGTCCAGCCCGGCTCCGGTGCCGCCGGTGCGCTGGGTGACTCCCTGTTCCGGCTGGTCCGTGGGGCGGTTCGCGACGACGTGGATCCCGAGCAGGCGCTGCGGGACGCCATCGTCCGTTTCACCGCCGTCGTCCGAACCGCCGAGCCCGCCGCCCCTCCACCACATCCGCCCGGATCTCCCGACGCTTGAGCCGTGGCACGACCTCAGTGTCGGGAGGTCGGTGCGTCGGGAGCTCAAGGCGAGCCCGCCCGCGCCGTCTGCGAGGCGGTGCCCGGTCAGAGCGGTCTGCCTCGATAACCTGGGCGGACCTGTCTGCACAGAGGAGCCGCGGTGGCCAGCATCGAAGCCGTTGGTGCGCGCGAGATCCTCGACTCGCGTGGCAACCCCACCATCGAGGTGGAGGTCGCCCTTGACGACGGCACGATCGGCCGCGCTGCAGTGCCCTCCGGCGCGTCCACCGGGGCCTTCGAGGCGGTCGAGTTGCGCGACGGCGGCTCCCGGTACGGCGGGAAGGGTGTGCGCAGCGCGGTCAGCGCCGTACTCGACTCGATCGGCCCGGAGCTGGTGGGCTTCGAGGCCGACGAGCAGCGGCTGATCGACCAGGCGTTGCGCGACCTCGACGCCACTCCGAACAAGGCGCGCCTGGGTGCCAACGCTGTTCTCGGCGTGTCGCTCGCGGTCGCCCGCGCGGCCGCCGAGTCGGCGCAGCTGCCGCTGTTTCGCTACCTCGGTGGTCCCAACGCCCACCTGCTGCCGGTGCCCATGCTGAACATCCTCAACGGCGGCGCCCACGCCGACACCTCGGTCGACGTGCAGGAGTTCATGGTGGCTCCGGTGGGGGCTCCTACCTTCGGTGAGGCGCTGGAGCAGGGCGTCGCCGTCTATCACGCGCTGAAGTCGGTGCTGAAGTCACGAGGCCTGGCCACCGGCCTGGGCGACGAGGGCGGCTTCGCACCGGACCTGTCGTCGAACCGCGAGGCACTCGACCTGATCGCGGCCGCGGTGCAAACTGCGGGCCTCAGGCTGGGCGACGACATCGTGCTCGCGTTGGACGTCGCCGCCACCGAGTTCCACGACAGCGAGGCCGGCAGCTACACCTTCGAGGGTGCCGCGAAGACGTCGGAGCAGATGGCGGTCTACTACGCCGAGCTCGTCGATGCGTACCCGATCGCCTCGATCGAGGATCCGATGAGCGAAGAGGACTGGGCAGGCTGGACAGCGATGACGGCCGAGCTGGGCGAGCGGGTCCAGCTGGTGGGCGATGACCTGTTCGTGACTAACGTCGAACGGCTCGAGCGGGGCATCGCCGAGCGGGCCGCGAACGCGATGCTGGTCAAGGTCAACCAGATCGGCACCCTGACCGAGACACTCGACGCGGTCGATCTGGCACATCGCAGCGGACTGCACACGATGATGAGCCACCGGTCCGGTGAGACCGAGGACACGACCATCGCCGACCTGGCCGTGGCCACCGGCTGCGGACAGCTGAAGACCGGTGCCCCGGCGCGCTCGGAGCGAGTGGCGAAGTACAACCAGCTGCTGCGCATCGAGGAGCTGCTCGACGACGCCGCCCGTTACGCCGGCCGGGCCGCCTTTCCGCGGCTGGCCGCGCGAGACTGGGGGTAGGTCGGGTGCCCTCGTCGCGCCGCACGCCTGCCCGTGGCCCCACTGGCGGATCCAGTGCAGCCGGGTCCCGCCGCCCGGTCGAGATGCCCAGCGCCTCCGATGCGGCGGTGACCACCTCACGGGCGGACCGGACGTTCAACCGGGCCGGGGCCGACCAACGCCGGGCCCAACGCCCGCCCCTGGTCTCGGGACGGCCGGTCGGACGCCGACCGCGCTCGCTCACCTAGCGCCGCACCCTAATCCGGCTCCGGGGCGTGGTAGCGCGGGAAGGCGAGGTCGCCGGCGTAGCGGGCGGCGTCCCCGAGGTCCTCCTCGATGCGCAGCAGCTGGTTGTACTTCGCCACCCGCTCCGAGCGCGCCGGTGCTCCGGTCTTGATCTGGCCGCAGCCGGTGGCCACCGCGAGATCGGCGATCGTGGTGTCCTCGGTCTCGCCGGAGCGGTGGCTCATCATGCAGCGGTAGCCGCTGGTCTGCGCGAGCGTCACGGCGTCGAACGTCTCGGACAGCGTGCCGATCTGGTTGACCTTCACCAGCAGCGCGTTGGCCGCGCCGCGCGCGATGCCCTCTTCGAGCCGCTCGGGGTTGGTCACGAACAGGTCGTCGCCGACGAGCTGCACCCGCGAGCCGACCGCCTCGGTCAGGGCCACCCAGCCGTCCCAGTCGTCCTCGGCCAGCGGGTCCTCGATCGAGCAGAGTGGGTAGCCGTCCAGCAGCGTGGAGTAGAAGATGATCATCTCTTGGGACGTGCGGTCCTGGCCCTCGAAGCGGTACCGGTCGTCGTTGTAGAACTCCGTGGCCGCCACGTCCAGCGCAAGCAGCACGTCCGAGCCGAGCCGGAAGCCGGCCTCGCTGACGGCGACGCCGATGAGGTCCAACGCCTCGCGGGTACCGGGCAGATCGGGCGCGAAACCCCCCTCGTCGCCCAGGCCCGTCGCCAGCCCCTTGGCCTTGAGCACCGACTTGAGCGCGTGGTAGACCTCCGCACCCCAGCGCAGCGCCTCCTGGAAGGACTCGGCGCCTACCGGAGCGATCATGAACTCCTGGACGTCGAC
>JACCZI010000106.1 GCA_013696015.1 Nocardioidaceae bacterium | reverse complement strand
GATGATCCCGGTGGAGCGGCCCGCCGCGTCCCGCGCGTCGGCGTACGGGCTGGAGCCGATCGTCGTGGACGGCAATGACGTCCAGGCCGTACGAGACGTGGCCGGCGCCGCCATCGCGGCCGCCCGGGACGGAAAGGGCCCTGCGCTGATAGAGGCGCTGACTTACCGGCTCGGCGGGCACTCGGCCGCCGACCCGGGCAAGTACCGGGACGCCGACGAGGTGGACGGGTGGGAAGCAGCGCGACCCACTGGTCAAGCAGCGGGCGGTGCTGGCGGAGGCTGGTGTATCGGCCGACGAGGTGCAGGCCACCGAGGACCGGCTGCGCAAGGAGGTCCAAGCCCTGGCCGAGGACGCCCAGGCAGCGCCGGTGCACGATCCCGCGAGCGCGTGGACCGACATGTGGAGCGACGGGAGCGCGCAGTGGCGAAACTGACCTTCCGGAACGCGGTCGCCGCAGCCCTGGCACAGGAGATGGAGCGCGACGAGCGGGTCGTGCTCATCGGCGAGGACATCGGCTCCGGTGGCGTGTTCAAGACCACGACGGGGCTGCGCGACACGTTCGGCCCGGACCGGGTCTGGGACACCCCGATCTCGGAGGAGGCCATCATCGGCGCCGCGATGGGCGCGGCGATGGCTGGGTTGCGCCCGGTGGCCGAGGTGATGTTCTCAGACTTCTACGCCACCTGCTGGGACCTGGTCGCCAACGAGGTGGCCAAGGCGCGGTACATGACCGGCGGTCAGGTCAGCCTGCCGCTGGTGATCCGAGGGGCCAACGGCGGCGGGCTCGGCTTCGGCAGTCAGCACAGCCAGGCGCTGGAGAACTGGGCGCTCGCGGTGCCGGGCCTCAAGGTCGCGTCGCCGTCGTGCGCCTCGGACATGGCCGGCCTGCTCGCCGCCGCCGTTCGCGACGACGACCCGGTGCTGGTGTTCGAGCACAAGGCGTTGATGGGCAGCTTCGAGGACTGCCCGGACGGTGAGCATCTGGTCCCGCTCGGCCAGGCGGCGGTCGTACGTGACGGGACCGACGTGACGTTGGTGGCGCTGTCCGCGACCGTCGGGATGTGCCGCAGCGCCGCGGACGAGCTCGCCGGGCACGGCGTCAGCGCCGAGGTGATCGACCTGCGAACGCTGGTGCCGCTGGACGCCCAGTGCGTGCTGGACTCGGTACGCCGCACCGGCCGGGTGGTGATCGCGGAGGAGAACCCCGGTCAGCTCGGGTGGGGTGCCGCGGTCGCGGCGATCCTGGCCGATGAGGCGTTCGGCAACCTGGTCGCGCCGGTGACCCGGGTGTCCGGGGGCACGTCCCACTGCCCGTCGCCAAGGAGCTCGAGCAGGAGGTCAGCACGTCCGCGGAACGGGTGGTCGCCGCGGTCGCCGGCCTGATGGACCACAAGGACGGGGCGAATCGAAAGGGTTGATGCAAAATGCGAATCCGTGGCGAGGACGTGCTCCTCCCTACCTCGGCTCAACGCGTTCCCGCGCCCGCACTGGCTGCAAGGCCGGGTGCTGGGCACGCTGAGCGAACCGGTCTACCGCAACCACAACCTGCGGGTGGCCTACGAGGACGCGACCAAGCTGTGCGCGCGGGAGCAGGAGCTCGCCGGCCTCGACGTGCTGACCGACGGCGCGCAGTTCTACGAGTGGGAGGCGCCGGGCTTCCAGCTCGAGCCGATCTTCCACTTCATCCCGGAGAACCTCGGCGGCTTCGAGCCGTACGGGCCCCCCGGTGATGGCGCGAAGTACAAGCCGTTCTACAAGGCTGCCGTCACCAGCAAGATCGAGTGGAAGCGGCCGATGTTCGAGTCAGTCGTGACCGCCATGCAGGGCGCGACCGACAAGCCGTTCAAGGTGGGCTTCCTCGGCCCGGCGCAACAGTCGATCATCGTTGACGACCAGTTCTACGGTGACCCGATCAAGGTCGCCCACGACCTCGCGGTGGCGATGAACCAGGAGCTGAAGTACCTGGTGAGCATCGGGCTGGAGGCGGTGCAGCTCATCGACGTACTGGCGCCGTACACCCAGGACATGTGGCAGGTCGAGGTCCAGAACACCATGTTCGACGGCGTGGACGCGCTGAAGTTCTGGCACGTCTGTTACGGCAGCGTGGACGGGCAACGCGACGTCTTCGAGGCCAAGACGATCGACATGATGCCGCTGTTCAAGGAGTCCACAGCCGACGTCATCCACCTGGAGTCGTGCAGCTCGGAGTTCCGCGAACTGAAGCCGTTCGCCGATTTCCCGACCGACAAGGTGCTGGGCCTGGGCGTCGTCGACGCCAAGAACCTGCACGCCGAGACCCCGGAGACCATCGCCGACCGGATCCGAGCCCGGCTGGACATCGTCCCCCCGGACCGGCTGCTCGTCGCTCCCGACTGCGGCCTCGGCTACTTCAGCCGGACTGCGGCCTACGCCAAGCTCCGCAACATGGGCGAGGCGGTCGCCATGGTGCGCGCGGAGCTGTAGGCCCGCCTGAGACGCCCGATGAGACATTCCCGTCGACGCAGCGACGGGAATGTCTCATCGTCGGTCGCTATCCCCTGCCGAGCTCGTCGCGGACGATCTGGGCGCCGTCGGCGAGCGCGCGCAGCTTGGCCTTGGCGATCATGCGGGGCAGGTTGATCAGGCCGCAGTCGGTGGACAGCCCCAGCCGCTCGGCCGGCACGTAGTCCAGCACCTTGCGGATCCGGTCCGCGACCTCCTCGGAGGTCTCGGTGATGGTGGACTTGACGTCGACGATGCCGGCGATGAAGTCCTTCTGCCAGTCGTTGTCCTTCAGCGGCTGCAGGTCGTCGGCACCGATGCGGCCGACCTCGTAGTTCAGCGCGGCGATGTGGGCGTCGTTGACCTGCGGGAAGATCGCCAGCGCGCGGTCCGGAGCCGCCGACGCCGACGTCCGGTGGTCCAGCACCCACGCGCCGTTGTCCTTGTCCTCGTCCTCGTCGGGGAAGTAGCCGGGCGTACCCGAGTAGTTGCCCCAGCAGGTGTGCACCCAGAACTGGCAGTCCACACCTTCCACAGCCGTGTTGAGGGCCTCGATCTCCCAGTCGCCCATGCCGTACGGCCACACGAACTCGTCCAGCTGGATGATGTCGCAGCCGCTGTCGGCGAGCTCCTTGAAGTCCTCGTTGAACGCCTTCGCGATTGCGAGGGCCAGCTCCTTGGTTTCCTTGTAGTACTCGTTCGTGGTGGCCGCGGCCAGCACCTGGATCCCGGTGTACGAGATCTTCACCGGCCGCTTGGTGGCCCTCCGGGTGGCACGCAGGGTCGCCAGGTGGAACGGGTGCTCGCGGCGCACCTCGCCGACGCAGGTGGGCGAGAACAGCGTCGAGTAGATCGGCAGCCCGATCGGCGGCCCGGACATCTTGTAACCGCCGAGACGCTGGTAGTAGTGGTAGATGATCTGGCCGTACGGCGAGTCCCCGCCATAGACCCTGCCGTCGCTGATGATGTCGAGGCCGGCGGACTCCTGGTCGCGGACGATCGCGCCGACCGCGTCCTCGAACGCCTCGCGACTTATCGCGTCGTACACGAACTCGCCCTGCGGGTAGACGGCGTACGAGTGCCCGTCGTACCAGCGGGGGTTGGGGTAGTTGCCCACCATCGTCGTCGGCAGTACCACGTCCTGGGATCCGATCCGCATGCCTGGCCCTTCGTCGTCGGGGCCGCGCGGCTGCCGCCCCGGTCATCGGAGGGTACGGCCGCGTCCTGGCTCAGTTCTCCGTGGTGAGATGGCTAAACACCGGCCGCTGGCTCGTCCTGACCGGGCGAAATCCCAACCCTGATTCTCCAATCGACGACCACCGCGCCGGCAGCGCGCACGAGCACCGGGTTGAGGTCCAGCTCGGCGATCTCCGGTACGGAGGCGACCAGGTCCCCCGCCGCCCGGACGACATCGGCCAGCGCCGCGACGTCGACCGGCGCGGCACCGCGCGCGCCGGCCAGCAGCTCGGAGCCCCGCAGGCCGGACAGCAGCTGGTGGCATGCGA
>JACCZI010000100.1 GCA_013696015.1 Nocardioidaceae bacterium | reverse complement strand
GGTCCCGCTCGAAGGCGACCCGCGGCAAGTCCAACAGCTCGCTGGCCGCTGTCTGCACCATGTCCGGTGGCGCCACCTGATGGCGCGGACTCAGCGAGACCCCCAGACCACCGACGCTGAGCGAGAGACCGAGCCGCGACGACAACGCTTCGACGTGGGCGCGCAGCCGGACGTCGCCGCTGCGGGAGTACGCCGAGGCGAGCCGGCCGCAGACCTCCGCAAGCGAGGCGACCCCGTACAGGTCGACATGGACGGTCCGCCACCCGGTCCCCCGCAGGTTCGCCGCGTGAGCGAGCAGCAGTGAGGTCTTGCCGAAGCGTCGAGGACCGTCGAGACGAACGTGCACCCGCTCAGCGGCCGCCAGGTGCAACCGAGCCAGCTCGTCCCGCCGGTCGATGAGGGCGTCCGGCGCGATCGGGGTCTCGAACGGAAACGGTCGAAGCATGGCCCAGACCATAGTCGATGTATGGGACATTCAGTACAGATTGGTATGGCTAGTGCCATACCTACGCGGTCAGGAGTCGTGCAGGCTCATCGGCCCGTAGACCTCACGCTCCTCTTCCAGCAGCCTCACGGCATCCACACCGGCCTCCATCAGGTCCCGCCAGCACTCCCCCAGCCAGGACTCGGCATCGGCCCGGCTCGGAAAGTTCGCCGTCTCCTCCGGGATCTCCACCGCTGCACCGGCGTTGTCCTCGAGCCGCCATCGCCATGCCATGCCGTCACCCTACGACGGGGCTCGGTCACCCTTCTTCGCGCACGCCGGGACTGACGAACGGCGGTCGGGTCACCACGAAGATCTCGCGCCGACCGCGGACTTCGACACTCACCTCGGCACCCTCCTCGATGGCGGGGTCGAGCAAGGCCAACCCGATGCCCTTGCGCAGCGTCGGCGAGAAGGTGCCGGAGGTGACGACACCGACCGGCAGGTCTGCAGCCAGCAGCACCCGCATCCCCGGCCGCGCGATCCCGCGGCCGCTGGCTACCAGGCCGTGCAGCAGCCGCCTCGGGCCATGCTTTCGTTCGGCCTGTAAGTGCTCCTGACCCCAGAAACGTGCCTTCGACCAGCCCACCGCCCAGCCGAGCCGCGCCTGGATGGGCGTGACGTCGAGTGAGATATCCTGGCCGTGCAGGGGGTAGCCCATCTCGGTGCGCAGGGTGTCGCGGGCAGCCAAGCCAGCGGCCCGGATGCCGTACGGCTCGCCGGCGGCCAGAATGGCGTCCCACAGGGCCGGCGCTGCGCCCGCGGCGAGAACGAGCTCGTACCCGCGTTCGCCGGTGTAACCGGTGCGACAGACGACGACCGGCGCCGCGGCGTGCCTCTCTTCAACGAAAGACATGTAGGGGTGACCCACCGGGAGGTCCAGGGCGGTGAGCGTCTCATCGCTGGCGGGACCCTGCACGGCCAGAACCGCGTGGTCGTGGTGCTCGTCGAGGACGTCAACACCCTTGGGGGCGTGGTCGCGCAGTCGCCGCGCCACCTCGTCGGAGTTGGCCGCGTTGGGGATGAGCAACACATCGTCGTCGTTGCGCAGGTAGGCGATCAGGTCGTCGACGCAGCCGCCCGTGGCGTCGTCGCAGCACAGCGTGTACTGCGCCTGGCCAGGCGTGATCCGGCCGAGATCGTTGGTGAGGCAGTCGTTGACAAAGGCGGCGGCGCCGCGACCGCGGACAACCACCTTGCCGAGGTGGCTGACGTCGAACAGCCCGACTGCCTCGCGAACCGCGGCATGCTCCCTCAGCACGCCGCCGCCCGCGTACTCCAGCGGCATCGACCAGCCGCCGAACTCGGCCATCTTCGCGCCCAGACCCAGGTGCCGCGCCTGCAGGGGGGAGGTCGCAACGGGCCCGGCCATGGCGGGCAAACTATCGCAGCGTCGGGATGTCCCCCGATATCCGGAGCCTCCGCTTCCGTACCGGGGTCTAGGGTGTGCCCGACCCAGCCCTCCCGACGAGACGAGTACGCCGTGACTTCCCTGCGCCTGCGGGACTCTCAGCCGACCAAGACGCGGACGGACGTGCTGGTGGTTGCCGCGGCCGAGGCGGAGCAGGGCGCACAGCTGCTCGGTATCGGGGCACGGGTCGCGACTGCCTTCGGCAGGGAATTCGCGAGGACGCTCGGCGCTCTCGGCTTCAGCGGCAAGCAGGGCGAGGTGGCCAAGTTGCCGAGCTCGGGTGCAGTGCGCGCCAAGCTGGTCGTCGTCGTCGGAGTCGGAGACGAGGCGGGGGGGCCGGAGGCACTGCGACGGGCGGCCGGTGCCGGCGTTCGCGCCGCCCTCGCAGGCAAGACAGCGGAGGCAGTCAGCGTGGCGGTCGCGCTGCCGTGCCGTGACGAGCGGGACGTGCAGGCCGTCTGCGAAGGGGCGCTGCTGGGTGCGTACACCTTCGACCGCTACCGCAGCGCCGCGGCGACGAACCAGGCTGCGGACATCGCCGTGCTCACCGACGCGGCGGGCTCCAAGACCTCCAAGGCAGCGCTCGAGACGGCCCAGGTTGTCGCCCGGGCCGTGGCCCGTGCCCGCGACTGGGTCAACACCCCACCCCGAGACCTCACCCCGAAGGCGTTCGCCGACGCGGTGGCCGCGGTCGACCTGCCGGCGAGGACGACACTCACCGTCTGGGACGAGAAGCGGCTGGCCGCCGAGCGCTGCGGCGGCATCCTCGGGGTCGGCCAGGGTTCGAGCAACCCGCCTCGCCTGGTCCGACTGCATTACAAACCTCGTCGAGCCGTGACCCATCTCGCCCTCGTGGGCAAGGGGATCACGTACGACTCCGGCGGCCTGAGCCTGAAGACGATGGCTGGTGCGATGACGATGAAGTGCGACATGGCCGGCGCCGCCGCCGCCATCACCGCGACGTACGCCATTGCCGAGCTCGGGCTGCCGATCGAGGTCAGCTGCCTTGCGGCAATGGCCGAGAACCTGCCCAGCGGTACCGCCACCCGGCCCGGGGACGTCTTGACGATGCGCAACGGCCGGACGGTCGAGGTGCTCAACACCGATGCCGAGGGGCGGTTGGTCCTTGCCGACGCCCTGGTGCTCGCCGATGAAGCGGAAGCCGACGTCGTCATCGACGTCGCGACCCTGACCGGGGCCTGCGTCGTTGCGCTCGGAGACCGCACGGCTGGGGTGTTGTCGAACGACGACCCGCTCCGCGACGCCCTTCAGGCGGCCGCTCGTCGAGCCGGTGAGGAGGTGTGGCCGCTGCCAATCCCGGATGAGATGAAGAGCAAGGTCACCTCGTCCAGCATCGCCGACCTGCGCCAGCACAACCCGGACACCTCCGGTGGCGCGTTGTACGCCGCCGCGTTCCTGCGCGAGTTCTCGGGCGGGCGACGGTGGGCCCATCTCGACATCGCCGGACCGGCCTTCCACGAAGGTGATCCGTACGGCTACGTCAACAAGGGCGGCACCGGTGTCGGCGTCCGTACGCTGGTCCGGCTGGCGCAAGACCTCGCCGACGGGTGAGCTGAGCGTGTCTCGGTACCATGTTCACCTGGGAATCGGTCACTGCCAATAGGTTCGAACCTGTTGTAAGTGACTCTCCGCCATTGGAAGTGACGTGGTGGAGTCGCACGGGGGTCACGACGCACCGTCGGCTTTGCGCTGCTCGGACTGGCGACGGTTGTAGTCGCGCATGCGCTGCGGGTACCCAACCACCGCCGCGTCGTAGCTCGGCACGCCGAGCCCGTTGGCGAACTCGTGTGCCCACTGAGGCGAGGGCACCCTCCGCCGCGTCCACTCGCCGTCAAGCGCGACCAGCATCAGCGTGGTCTCCGTGACAGTCGTCCGTGGCTCGACGAAACCTTCGACCCCCTGCCGGGAGCTCACGAACTCCTCGAGATGCTTGCGTTCAGCCTTGGCCGACGAGCGGTCCATCGTGGCCTCGCGAGCAACGCCCGCAGCTCGCCCGCGTCTGCGACCAAACCAGCGCATCAGTCGTCCTCTCGTTCTCGAGCGTCCGGCCCCAGTGTGAAGCATCGGCCACCCGCGTCATCGCGTCATCGCGACACGGCCCGGCTGGGCAGGTCTTCTCCGCGAGTGCGAAGATGGCAGCGGCTGGCTCGCGCACAGCCGTGTGCGCCCGGCCAGACAGTGGCCGGTGCCAATCTCGACACGGTACGGAGGACTCGGTGGCCGACAACGCCGACAACAGCTTCGACCTGGTGATCCTCGGCGGAGGCAGTGGCGGCTACGCCTGCGCACTGCGCGCCACCCAGCTGGGGCTCCGCGTTGCCATGGTCGAGAAGGACAAGGTCGGCGGAACCTGCCTGCACCGCGGCTGCATCCCGACCAAGGCTCTGCTGCACGCCGCCGAGGTCGCCGACGAGGCTCGCTCGGGCAACACGGTGGGGGTCAAGACGACGCTCGAGGGTATCGACATGGCCGCGGTCAACTCCTACAAGGACGGGGTCGTGGGCGGCCTCTACAAGGGGCTGCAAGGACTGGTCACGAGCGCTGGCATCACCGTGTACGAGGGCGAGGGGCACCTGGTCGGGACCGATGCCGTTCAGGTCGGTGACCAGCGACTGACCGGTAGGTTCATCGTGCTCGCCACCGGGTCGTACGCCCGGACGTTGCCAGGACTGGACATCGGCGGCCGCGTGATGACCAGTGACCAGGCGCTCACGATGGACGCCGTCCCTCGCAGCGTGGTCATCATCGGCGGCTCCGTCATCGGCGTCGAGTTCGCGAGTGTCTGGCGGTCGTTCGGCGCCGACGTCACGATCGTCGAGGCGCTCCCTCACCTGGTGCCGCTGGAAGACGAGGTGTTGTCCAAGCAGCTCGAGCGCGCGTTTCGGCGACGCGGCATCACGTTCAAACTGGGTGCGAAGTTCACCGAGCTGACCCAGGACGACGACAGCGTCACCGTGGTGCTCGACACCGGCGAGAAGGTTCAGGCCGAGGTTTGCCTGGTCGCCGTCGGCCGCGGCCCGGCCACCGACGGTCTGGGCTACGCGGAACACGGCGTGAGCGTCGACCGCGGGTGGGTGACCACCGACGAACGGCTGCACACCAGCGTCCCCCAGGTCTTCGCGGTGGGTGACGTCGTGCCGGGGCTGCAGTTGGCGCACCGCGGCTTCGGGCACGGCATCTTCGTGGCCGAGGAGATCGCCGGTCGCGATCCGATGCCGATCGTCGACACCACGATCCCCCGGGTCACGTACTGCGACCCCGAGGTCGCCTCGGTCGGGCTGACCGAGGAGCAGGCGCGGCAGCATTACGGCGACGTGGACACCTTCGAGTACAACCTCGCCGGAAACGGCAGGAGCAAGATTCTTGAAACCTCCGGCGTGGTCAAGCTGGTAAGGGAGAAGGACGGCCCGATCGTCGGCGTCCACATGATCGGGTCGCGGATGGGCGAGCAGGTCGGGGAGGCGTCGTTGTTCGTCAACTGGGAGGCCTACCCCGAGGACGTGGCGCAGTTCGTCCACGCCCACCCGACGCAGACCGAAGGTCTCGGCGAGGCCGCCCTCGCGTTGGCCGGCAAGCCTTTGCACGTCCACGCATGACGGTCCAACGCGACGAGGAGGACACAGCTCAGCATGCCTACCCCTGTCACGTTGCCGGCGCTCGGTGAGAGCGT
The DNA here is from genome assembly GCA_013696015.1 of Nocardioidaceae bacterium. Taxonomy (GTDB): domain Bacteria; phylum Actinomycetota; class Actinomycetes; order Propionibacteriales; family Nocardioidaceae; genus JACCYJ01. The sequence continues at coordinate 8,497 of JACCZI010000100.1, read as the reverse complement.
CACCGAAGGCACCGTCACCCGCTGGCTGAAGCAGGTCGGCGACTCCGTCGCGGTCGACGAGCCGCTGCTCGAGGTCTCCACCGACAAGGTCGACACCGAGATCCCCTCCCCCGTGGCCGGCACCCTGCTGGAGATCAAGGTCGCCGAGGACGAGACGGTCGAGGTCGGAGCCCAGCTCGCCGTCGTCGGCGAGTCCGCCGACCAAGGCAGCCCGCAACCCGAGCCGCCCAGCCAGCCGGACCCTCCGCAGCAGCCCGACGCTCCGGCCGCCCAGCCACCGCCGACCGCCCCGCAGCCCGAGGCGACGCCGGCTCAGCAGGAACAGCAGCAGCAGGCGCTGGAGCGCTCGCCGGTCACCGCTCGGCGGTCGGACGAGGCCGGACCATCCGATCGTGAGGACTCCGACGGTCAGCCGTCCTACGTCACTCCGCTGGTACGCAAGCTGGCGGCCCAGCACGGCGTTGACCTGTCCGCGCTGAGCGGCACCGGCGTCGGAGGCCGGATCCGCAAGCAGGACGTCCTGGCGGCGGCCGAGTCCGCCAAGCAGCCCGAACCCGAATCCGCCACGACACAGCCTCCCGCCGCCACGACCGCTCCGGACGTGTCACCGCTGCGGGGCCAGACCGAGAAGCTCTCCCGGCTGCGCAAGACGATCGCGGCGCGGATGGTCGAGTCGCTGCAGGTGTCGGCGCAGCTCACCACTGTCGTCGAGGTCGACGTCACCGGTGTGGCACGGCTGCGCGACCGCGTCAAGGGCTCGTTCGAGCAGCGGGAGGGTGTGAAGCTGTCGTTCCTGCCGTTCTTCGCCAAGGCAGCGGTCGACTCGCTGAAGGCGTACCCGATGGTCAACGCCTCTGTCGACACCGAGGCCGGCACTGTGACCTACCACGGGGCAGAGCACCTCGGGATCGCGGTCGACACAGAGCGAGGCTTGCTGGTGCCGGTCATCAAGGATGCCGGCGACCTCTCGATCGCCGGGCTGGCGCGCAAGATCGCCGATCTCGCTGCCCGCACCCGTGACAACAAGATCACCCCGGACGACCTTTCTGGTGGCACGTTCACGCTGACCAACACCGGCAGCCGCGGTGCGTTGTTCGACACCCCCATCATCAACCAGCCGCAGGTGGCCATCCTCGGCACGGGCAGCGTCATCAAACGCGCCGTGGTCATCGACGATGCCAACCTCGGTGAGACGATCGCGGTCCGCCGGATGGTCTACCTGGCGTTGACATACGACCACCGGATCGTCGACGGTGCCGATGCGGCCCGCTTCCTGAGCGCGGTCAAGGCGCGGCTCGAGGCGGCTGACTTCGAAGCGGAGCTCGGGCTGTGACGATGCGGTTCGTGATCGCCGGGTCCTCCGGCTACCTGGGGAGCGCGCTGCGCGACGACCTTGCCCGCCAGGGCCACGACGTCGTACGCCTCGTCCGCGGCCCGGCAGGGACACCTGCTGAGTCGACCTGGGACCCGTACGCCGATCATGTCGACGCGGACGTCGTCGCGGCCGCCGACGTGGTCGTCAACCTGGCCGGCGCACCCATCGCGCACTGGCCGTGGACCGCGGCCTACCGTCAGTCGATCCTGCGCTCTCGGGTCACATCCACCGCCACCTTGGCCCGGGCGGTGGCGAGCGCCGCACGGCCGCCGGCCTTTCTCGTCGCCTCCGGCATCGCTGGATACGGCGACGACCGCGGCGACGAGGAGCTCAGCGAGTCGTCGGCCGACGGGAGCGGTTTCCTGGCCGGTGTCGTCCGAGCCTGGGAGGACGCCGCGGGACCCGCCCGGGACGCGGGCGCACGGGTGTGCCACCTGCGCAACGGTCTCGTTCTCGGCGCCGGTGGCGGCGCCTTCACCGTGATGAGCCTGCCCTTCCGGCTCGCTCTCGGCGGCCGGATCGGCTCGGGCCGGCAGTACTTCTCGGCCGTGTCGCTTGCCGACTGGGTTCGCGCTGTGTCGTTCCTGGCAGCGACCCCCGATGCCGAGGGCCGGTACAACGTCAGCTGCCCGCACCCGGTGACGAACGCCGAGTTCACCCGCATCCTCGCCGCGGCCTTGCACCGCCCCGCGGTCCTACAGGTCCCCGCCGTGGTGCTGCGAACCGTGCTCGGCGGCCTGGCTGACCAGGTCCTCGGGTCGCTGCGCGTCCATCCGCAGCGGCTGACGGAGGCCGGCTTCGATTTCCAGCACCCAGACCTCGAGACCGTCGTACGGGCGGCGCTGCGTCGCTGATGCTCAGCCCGCAATCCGTTGCACGCTCGCGATCCGCCACGTGTCGGCGTGCCGCCGCAGCACGATCACCCGTTGCGTGGGCTGGTCCTGTGGCAACAGCATCGCCGCTCCGCCAGGGATGTGCGCGATCGGGCGCCGCAGCTGATCGACGACGCGCAGCCGAACCTCCCGGCCGTGCCGAGCGCGCAGATGCACCGCCCGCAGGTCCAGCCGCACCCTGCTCAGCGCGATCCCTCGCTCCTGGTACGCCCGCAGCATGCAGCGGTCCCGACGCAGGGCAGTCGATCCCGGCGCGTAGACACCGCTGAGTGACCTCGGGGCCGCCGACGCGTAGGCGATGGCCCTCCGGCGGTCGAGCCGCTGGAGCACATCGGCCCAGTGCGACGTCGGCCTAGCCGTCGGTGCAGAGCGTGCACTGGACACAGCAGCACCAGCCGCGGCCTGCTGAGCCGGCGAGGCGCTAGGCACCGCGCCCGAGCACGCCGACAAGGCAAGCAACAGCAGGGTGGTGGCCACCAGGAGACGAGGGAGCTCCATGCCGACAGCATCGGCCATTTCGGCCGACCGCGTCGGCGCCGTCCACAGGCAGCGGTGCGTCCCGGCGCTGCGTACCCTGAGGATGTGGACGATGCGGTGACCATCCGGCGCTGGGGGCTTGGCGGGAACCACATCGACTACCCCACAGCCTGGGACGAGCAACGCCGCATCCACGAGCAGCGGGTGGCCGGCAAGTGCGGCGACACGGTGTTGCTGCTCGAGCACCCGCCCGTCTACACCGCGGGACGGCGGACGCGGGACCACGAGCGGCCGTCCGACGGGACCCCGGTGGTCGACGTCGACCGGGGTGGCACCATCACCTTTCACGGCCCAGGTCAGCTGGTGGGCTATCCGATCGTGGCGCTCCCCGGCTCCGTCTATGTCGTCGACTATGTCCGCCGCATCGAGGAGGCGCTGATCCTCGCGTGCGCCGACCTCGGTGTCGTGACCGGCCGGGTCCGGGGCCGCACTGGCGTCTGGCTGCGGGCAGCCGGACGGAGCCCCGAGCGGAAGGTCGCCGCGATCGGTGTCCGGGTCTCACGCGGCGTGACCATGCACGGCTTCGCCCTCAACGCCGACGTCGACCTGGGACAGTTCGACCGAATCGTGCCGTGCGGCATCGCCGATGCGGGCGTCACCTCGCTGACCGTCGAGCTGGGCCGTCGCGTCAGCGTGACCGAGGCAGCCGACGCGCTCGAGCCGCACCTTCGTACGCTGCTCGGCTGGTCGCCGTACGACCGAGCACCCGACGTACGGCCACCGATCGTCGACACGCCTGCTGCGTACGGCCTGGCCGAGGTCGGCTCCTAGCGCCTTGTCCGACCACGTCATCGCCACCCGCGGGTTGCGCAAGGTTACCGCACCCGGCGGCTGGGCCGCGTCGTCGCCGTGGACGGCCTCGACCTCGCGGTGCCCGCCGGGGGCGTGCACGGGTTCCTCGGCCCGAACGGATCCGGAAAGACCACGACGATCCGGCTGCTCCTCGGTCTGGCGGCCGCCACCAGCGGTGAGATGACCCTCTTCGGTGAGAGGGTGCCGGGCGGCCTGCCTCGGGTGATCAGCCGGATCGGTGCCGTCGTGGAGCAACCTAAGTTTTTGCCCGGGTTCACCGGTCGCACGAACCTGTCGCTGCTGGCGCGGGTCGCCGGCGTGCCCCGGCAACGGGTGGGCGAGGTGCTGGAGCGGGTCGACCTCAGCGAGCGAGCCGACGACCGCTACAAGGGCTACTCCCTCGGGATGCGGCAGCGTCTGGCGATCGCAGCGACGCTGCTGAAGCAGCCGGACCTGCTGATCCTCGACGAGCCGGGCAACGGCTTGGACCCGCAGGGCATCCGCGACATTCGGACCATGATCCAAGCGCTGGGCGCCTCCGGGGTGACCGTACTGCTCAGCTCGCACGTCCTCGCCGAGGTGGAGCAGGTCTGCGACTCGGTCACGATCGTGCAGCGTGGCAGATTGGTGACCTCCGGCCGCGTCGCCGACGTGATCCGGCCGTCCGGAGGTGATTCGCTTCCACTTGCAGGAGTCAGCGATCTACCTGAGTGCCGTCATGGCAGTGGTGCTGCTGGTCTCGTACCTGGTGTTCCGCCGACGCGACATCGCGTAGGCCATCCGACGGATCGTTAGGGATCGGGGTGCTCGGGCAGCTGCAGTCCCCAACCATCGGTCTGCGCGCGGGGGACGTAGGCTGGGGCGGTGACCATCGCCCCCGAAGGCCGCAGACTGCTCCGGCTCGAGGCGCGCAACGCTCAGGTGCCGATCGAGCGCAAGCCGGAGTGGATCAAGACCCGGGCGAGCATGGGACCGCAGTACCGAGAGCTCCAGGCGCTGGTCAAGGACGAGGGTCTCCACACGGTGTGCCAGGCGGCGGGCTGCCCCAACATCTTCGAGTGCTGGGAGGACCGGGAGGCCACGTTCCTGATCGGCGGCGACCAATGCACCCGACGGTGTGACTTCTGCCAAATCGACACGGGCAAGCCTGCCGAGCTCGATCGGGACGAGCCCCGCCGGGTCGCGGAGTCGGTGCGCACGATGGGTTTGCGCTACGCCACCGTCACCGGTGTCGCACGCGACGACCTCGAGGACGAGGGCGTGTGGCTGTACGCCGAGACGATCCGGGCGATCCACGCCCTCAACCCGGGCACCGGGGTCGAGATGCTGGCGCCGGACTTCTCCGGCGACCCGGCCCTGCTGGCGCAGGTGTTCGCGTCCGAGCCGGAGGTCTTCGCGCACAACCTCGAGACCGTGCCCCGCATCTTCCGCCGGATCCGCCCCGGTTTCGGGTACGAACGCTCCCTCGACGTCATCACGCAGGCGCACGCGTACGGCCTGGTCACGAAGTCCAACCTCATCCTCGGCCTGGGCGAGGACACCGCTGAGGCGGTCGCGGCGCTGCACGACCTGCGAGACGCCGGCTGCGATTTGGTCACGATCACCCAGTACCTGCGGCCCTCGGTGCGCCACCACCCCGTTGAGCGGTGGGTGCGGCCGGAGGAGTTCGTCACCCTGCGCGATGAGGCGCTGGCCATGGGCTTCGCCGGGGTCATGTCCGGACCCCTCGTCCGGTCGTCGTACCGGGCCGGGCGGCTTTACCAACAGGCAGTGGAGCAGCGCGAGGCGGCCACCGCCTTCGACGCGACCGCGTAGGCTGAACGCCCCTGACCCCACCCGCGACCCGATCGGGAGCCAGCGCGTCATGTCGACCTTAGCGACCCCGGCCAAGAAGGGCCGGCTGCGCCAGATCGCGCAGGCGTACCAGATCACCAAGCAGTCCGACCGGCGAATCGGCTGGGTGCTGCTGAGCTGGTTCGTTGGTGTGGGCGCCGTCATCGGGCTGCTCGGCTGGCTCTTGCACCCGGTCTTCGGGATCGTCATGGGCCTGCTCTCCGGCCTGTTCGCAACGCTGCTGGTCTTCGGCAGGCGAGCCGAGCGCGCCGCGTACGCGCAGGTCGAGGGTCAGATGGGAGCCGCCGCCGGCGCGCTACAGATGCTGCGGCGTGGGTGGTCGGTCAAGCCTGCGATCGCGTTCACCAAGAACCAGGACATCGTGCACCGGGTCGTCGGGCTGCCCGGCATCGTGCTGGTCGGTGAGGGTAGTCCGAACCGGGTGCGGCATCTGCTGACCGCGGAGAAGAAGAAGCACGCTCGAGTGGCGCCGGAGGTGCCGACCTACGACCTGCTGGTCGGCGACGGAGACGGCTGTGTGCCACTGCCACGGTTGGTGAAGCACATCCGCAAGCTGCCGCGCAACATCCGACCGGCAGAGATGACCGAGCTGGTGCAGCGACTCAAGGCGCTGGACGCGATGCGACCGCAGGCCCCGCTGCCGCGCGGACCGATGCCGACCAGCGGCAAGGACGCCCGGCGGATGATGCAAGGCCGATGAGCCGGATGGGTCCGCGTCGGCTCCGCGGCTAGCCTGTCGGCCATGACCGATCAACCCCAGCCGCCTCCCCCGCCGGTGCAGCACCCGGCGAACTGGTATCCCGACCCGTGGGGCCAGCACGAGCACCGCTACTACGACGGCCAGCAGTGGACCGAGCACGTCGCGTCGCACGGGCGGCAGAGCGTCTCGCCGCCTCCTGGGCACCCCGGCCATGTGCCCGTGGTCAACCGGACGACCGAGAAGGTGCAGCACGACGTGACCCGAGCCGGTGTGACGGCCGGTATGGCGACTGGTGGTGGCCACCTGATGAACGAGCCGGTGCTGGTCGTCAACCAGAAGGCCAAGCTCATTGAGCTGAACAACGAGTACGCGGTCTACGACCAGCAGGGCAACCAGCTCGGTGCCGTGCGCCAGGTCGGCCAGAACATGCTCAAGAAGGCAGTCCGGCTGCTGTCGTCGTACGACCAGTTTCTGACCCACAAGCTGCAGGTCGTCGACATGGGCGGCAACGTGCTGCTGGCCCTCACACGGCCGGCCAAGTTCGTCAAGTCGCGCATCATCGTCAAAGACGGTGCCGGGCGGCCGGTGGGCGAGATCGTCCAGCAGAACGCGATCGGCAAGATCCGGTTCGCGATGGAGTCCGGTGGGGTGACGCACGGCTCGATCAACGGCGAGAACTGGCGAGCGTGGAACTTCAACATCCAAGACGCGCAGGGCAACGAGATCGCCCGGATCACCAAGACCTGGGAGGGCCTGGCGAAGACGATGTTCACCACCGCGGACAACTACGTGGTGCAGATCCACCGGCCGCTCCCGGAGCCGCTGCGCAGCCTCGTCGTCGCGTCGGCGCTGTCGGTGGACACCGCGCTCAAGCAGGACCAGCGCGGCCTCGGCTGAGGCCACTTCCAACGGCTAACGGTCGCTTCCAACGGGCTCGAACCCATTGGGAGTGCCGCTATCCCATGTGAACATGGTATCGGGACGGCGAGGGCTAGCGCCGGACGACGACGGTGCCGGCGGCGAGGTCGTGCAGCCCGCGGGAGTCCCGGTCGAACACCAGCGGCGGGATCGCCAGGCAGATGAGCAGCGACCGCACCGCGGCACGCGGCAACCCCACAGGATGGCGATCCAGCCGTACCACAGCCATCCCGAGGACCCGTTGCCCGATCGACGCTCCCAGCAGGCCGGTCAACACCGTCATCTGGACGAACAGCGCGAGCAACGGTGCGAACGCGGTAGCCCCCCCGCCCGACCACACCTCTCCCCCGATGAACGCAGCGACGACGAGCAGCGACACCGCCCAGTCGGCGCACAGCGCGAGGATCCGCCGACCCCATCCCGCCACCGAGCCGGTACCCTCCTCCGGCAACCCCAGCCGTTGTCCCGGGTACGCCTGGGCGTCGTGCGACCAAGCCACGTTCACGAGCCTAACGGCGGCGGTGTAACAGGGGCGAAACACCGATGACACGGCACCGAGACCCGGTCGGCCTATCGTTCTGACCAGACAATTGCCACGAGGAGGACCCGTGTTCACCAACGCCGACGAGCTGCTCACGTACGTCAAGGACGAGGCGGTCGAGTTCGTCGACGTACGATTCTGCGACCTGCCTGGGATCATGCAGCACTTCACGGTGCCGGTGTCGTCCTTCGGTGGCGAAGTCTTCGACGACGGGCTGATGTTCGACGGCTCCTCAATCCGCGGTTTCCAGGCCATTCACGAGTCCGACATGGCGCTGTTCCCCGACCCAACCACGGCGTTTCTCGACCCCTTCCGGGCGGACAAGACGCTGGTGATCAACTTCTTCATCCACGACCCGCTCACCGGCGAGCCGTACTCCCGCGACCCGCGCAACATCGCGCGGAAGGCGGAGGCATACCTCGCCAGCACCGGCATCGGCGACACCGCCTACTTCGCGCCCGAGGCGGAGTTCTACGTCTTCGACAGTGTGCGGTTCGCGACCCGGGAGCAGGAGGGCTATTACCACATCGACTCGGCCGCGGGCGCCTGGAACACCGGCGCGGAGGGAACCGACAACCGCGGCTACAAGGTGCGCTACAAGGGCGGTTACTTCCCGGTGCCCCCGTACGACCACTTCGCCGACCTGAGGGCGCAGATGAGCCGCGAGCTTGAGGCCACCGGTCTGGTCGTGGAGCGTCAGCATCACGAGGTGGGGACGGCCGGGCAAGCGGAGATCAACTACCGCTTCGACACGCTGCTTGCCGCGGCGGACAGCCTGATGAAGTTCAAGTACGTCGTCAAGAACGTCGCCTGGGCCGCCGGCAAGACGGCGACATTCATGCCGAAGCCCATCTTCGGCGACAACGGGTCTGGGATGCACTGCCACC
>JACCZI010000087.1 GCA_013696015.1 Nocardioidaceae bacterium | reverse complement strand
CGACGGGTCGCGGTCACTGCACGGAAACGGCAGCCCCGTCACGCACTCGTGCGCATGATCAGCAACCACAGGTTCGGGTCACCTCTGGCGCGAAGGCTACGGTCTCGGGCATGAGCGAGCACGCTGCGTTGCTCGCCCGGCTGGAGCGCTACTACGACACGGTCCCGCGGGCGAGTGCGGATTCCCGCGAGGTGGGCCCATTCACGGTGTTCGTGGCGCGTGAGGGATGGCCGTTCTATGCCCGGCCTCGGCTGGGCGTCGAGGCGTTCGGACCGCGAGACGTACGGCGGGTGCTCGATACACAGCGCGAGCTGGGCTTGCCGCGCCAGATCGAGTGGGTGCACGAGGTGACACCGCAGCTGCTGCCGGCGAGTCTGGCGGCGGGGCAGTTGGTCCAGGAGTGCCCGTTGCTCGTGCTCGGCGAGCCATTGCAGGCCTGCGTCCCCGCCGGCTTCTCGGTCGCGATGCTCGAGGCCGATGACCCTCGACTCGCCGCGACGCAGGCAGCGGTCGACGCCGGCTTCAGCGGTTCAGACGACATCCGACTGCGGCCGGTGCCCGACTGGCTCGGAGCGCGCATGCGCAACGGCTGGCTGCGGGTGGCCAGCGCCTTCGACAGCAGGGACGCCGCTGTCGGTGGTGGCAGCCACTCGCCCCGAGCAGACGTCAGCGAGCTGACCGGAATCTCGGTCCTGCCACGGGCGCGACGACAGGGGGTCGGTGCCACACTCACTGCTGTGTTGGCGCAGGATGCAGCCGCGGCTGGGGTCACGACCGTATTCCTGTCCGCGGACACCGACGCGGTCGCCCGCGTGTACGAACGCGTGGGTTTCCTCCGAGTCGGCACCGCCTGCATCATCGAGGGAACTGCCTAGCATGAGCGGGTGCCTGTCCCACTGACTCCTCGCACCCGACTCCGGTTGCCTGTACTGCTCACAGCTGTACTGGTGCTGGGCGCATGCTCCGGGGACGGCGGTTCGGTACCGGCCGCGGACGAGCCGATCGACGTGACGACGACTTCTCCAGCACCTGCGCCCCTGTCGCGGACCGGGCAGGGTCGGCCAGCACCTCCTCCGCCGCGGCAGCCCAAGGCGGGCGCGTGCTACACCCTGTCGGCGAAGCAGTCGAAGCGCCCCGCGAACGCCGCAGACCCAGCGCCGTGCTCGCGACGACACACTGCGCGGACGTACCGCGTGGGAGCGCTGCCGAAGCGGGTCATTGGCGCCCGTGGCGACCCTGACACAGCGGCGATCGCCCACTTCGTCACGCCGCGCTGCGACCGCCGGTTCGCGCGGCACGTCGGCGGCACGCGGGCATCGCGGGTGCTGTCACGCCTGCAACCGGTGTGGTTCGTCCCCTCCCCGTCGCAGCTGGCGCGAGGTGCGCGTTGGTACCGCTGCGACGTTGTCGCTCTGGCTACCGCGGACGCGATGGCCCGCCTGCCGCGGCGTACGGCTGGCGTGCTCGACGCGGGCAACGCGCTCGACAGCTGGGGCCTGTGCAGCACCACCGCCCCCAGTCGCGTCGGACACCGCGTCATCTGCGGTCGACCACACTCGTGGCGGGCCTTCGCCATCATCCGGCCGGGCGCCGGCTCGCGGTGGCCGAGCAGCGCCGCGTTCGCCGCGGCACGCCAGGAGTGCAAGGCGCGTGCGAGGGCGCAGCAGGGCTACCCACTGCGGTGGACCTACGGTTGGCAGCGGCCGAGCCGGTCTCAGTGGCAGGACGGGCGTCGCTGGGGCTACTGCTGGGCACCCGTGAAGTGAGGCCTACGTCTGGCCCACGTTCGTCAGAAACCGAGGCGGCGCAGCTGACGCGGATCGCGCTGCCAGTCCTTGGCGATCTTGACCCGGAGGTCGAGGTACACCGGCGTCCCGAGGAGAAGCTCGATCTGCTTGCGGGCCTGCGTCCCGATACGTTTGAGCCGACGGCCCTGGACGCCGATCACGATCGGCTTTTGGCTGTCGCGCTCGACGTACAGGTGTGCGTACACGTCGAGCAGCGGCGCGTCGTCCGGGCGGTCCTCGCGGCGCCGCATCTCCTCGACAACGACGGCGATCGAGTGTGGCAGCTCGTCGCGGACGT
>JACCZI010000086.1 GCA_013696015.1 Nocardioidaceae bacterium | reverse complement strand
GGACTTCACCGGCGTCCCCGCGGTGGTCGACCTGGCGACGATGCGCGAGGCGATGGCCGCGCTTGGCGGCGCCCCGGCCCGGATCAACCCGCTGGCCCCCGCCGAGCTGGTCATCGACCACTCCGTGATCGCCGACGTGTTCGGGACGCCCGAAGCCTTCGGCCGCAACGTCGAGATCGAGTACGAGCGCAACCGGGAGCGCTACCAGTTCCTGCGCTGGGGGCAGGGCGCGTTCAACGACTTCAAGGTGGTGCCGCCGGGCACCGGCATCGTGCACCAGGTCAACATCGAGCACCTGGCGCGCGTGGTCTTCACCCGTGACGGTGTCGCATATCCGGACACCTGCGTCGGGACCGACAGCCACACCACGATGGTCAACGGCCTCGGCGTGGTCGGCTGGGGGGTCGGTGGGATCGAGGCGGAGGCGGCGATGCTCGGCCAACCGGTGAGCATGCTGATCCCGCGCGTCGTGGGGTTCAAGCTGACCGGCGAGCTCCCGGAGGGTGCGACCGCCACCGATCTGGTTCTGACGATCACGCAGATGCTGCGCCAGCACGGTGTCGTCGGGACGTTCGTCGAGTTCTACGGCCCCGGCGTCTCGGCCGTGCCGTTGGCGAACCGGGCGACGATCGGCAACATGAGCCCTGAGTACGGCTCGACAATCGCGGTGTTCCCCATCGACGCGGAGACCACGACGTACCTGCGGCTCACCGGACGCCCCGCTGAGCTGGTGGCGCTGGTCGAGGCGTACGCCAAGACGCAGGGTCTGTGGCACGACCCGGATGTCGAGCCGCGCTACTCCGAGCGGCTCGAGCTCGACCTGTCGACCGTCGTCCCCTCGATCGCCGGTCCGAAGCGGCCGCAGGACCGTATCTCGGTGACCGAGGCCAAGGAGGCCTTCCGGGCAGCGTTGGTCGACTTCGTGCCGGATGCCCGACCGCGTCCCGACGGCTACCAGCCGCAGCAGGGTGTCGCCTCGACCGTCGACGAGGGCTCGGCCCAGTCGTTCCCGGCCTCCGACCCACCCGCGGTCGGCACGTCGGGTGACGGTGAGGGCGTGCCCCGCGAGCCGGGGCAGTCCGTGGGGCGGCCGTCCCGCCCCACGCCGGTGACGTTGTCGGACGGAACCCAGATCGAGCTCGACCACGGTGCGGTGGTGATCGCCGCCATCACCTCGTGCACGAACACCTCGAACCCGTCGGTGATGATCGGCGCTGCGTTGCTCGCGAAGAACGCGGTCGAGCGGGGCCTCAGTCGCAAGCCCTGGGTCAAGACGACCCTTGCCCCTGGTTCGAAGGTCGTCATGGACTACTACGAGCGGGCCGGCCTGACGCCGTACCTGGACAAGCTCGGCTTCAACCTCGTCGGGTACGGCTGCACGACCTGCATCGGCAACTCGGGTCCGCTGATCCCCGAGATCAGCGCGGCCGTCAACGAGCACGACCTGTCCGTGGTGTCCGTGTTGTCGGGCAACCGCAACTTCGAGGGCCGGATCCAGCCCGACGTCAAGATGAACTACCTGGCCTCACCGCCGCTGGTCGTGGCGTACGCATTGGCTGGCTCGATGGATGTCGACCTCTTCAACGAACCCCTCGGCCAGGACACCGGGGGCCACGACGTCTTCCTCCGCGATGTCTGGCCGAGCCCGGCGGAGGTCGAGTCCGTCGTCGCCTCCGCCATCGCCTCGCAGATGTTCACCGACGACTACGCCGACGTCTTCGCCGGCGACGAGCGCTGGCGGTCGTTGCCCACGCCTTCGGGCGCCACGTTCGCCTGGGACCCCGACTCGACGTACATCCGCAAGCCGCCGTACTTCGACGGCATGGCTGCCGAGCCGCAGCCGGTGACCGACATCACCGGGGCGCGGGTCCTGGCGGTGCTCGGCGACTCCGTCACGACCGACCACATCTCGCCCGCCGGCGCGATCAAGCAGGACAGCCCGGCGGGGCGCTACCTCTCCGAGCACGCCGTCGAGCCGCGGAGTTTCAACTCCTACGGTTCGCGACGCGGCAACCACGAGGTGATGATTCGCGGCACGTTCGCCAACATCCGGTTGCGCAACTCGCTGGCGCCGGGCACCGAAGGCGGCTGGACCCGCTGCTTCGCCGCCGCCGACGCGCCGGTCACGACGATCTACGAGGCGTCACAGGCGTACGCGCACCAGGGGACGCCGCTGGTGATCCTCGCCGGCAAGGAGTACGGGTCCGGCTCGTCGCGCGACTGGGCGGCCAAGGGGACCGCACTGCTCGGTGTGCGCGCGGTGATCGCGGAGTCGTACGAGCGGATCCACCGGTCGAACCTGATCGGCATGGGGGTGCTGCCACTGCAGTACCCGCAGGGGCAGAACGCGGCGTCGCTGGGTCTCACCGGCGAGGAGACGTACGACATAACCGGTGTCGGGCAGCTCGACGACGAGATGACGCCGCGCACGGTGTCGGTGCGCGCGGGAGACATCGAGTTCGACGCGGTCGTCCGCATCGACACACCAGGCGAGGCGAGCTACTACCGCCACGGCGGGATCATGCAGTACGTGCTGCGGGGCCTGCTGCAGAGGTAAGCGTCAGCCTCCTCAGCGATGCTGAGTCGGGCGGCGATGAGGACAGCACTGCATCATCCCTGGCCGAGGTCGGCGCCGCGAACCAGGTGGGTTACGGGTGCGAGCCGAAACTCGACGTCGGGCGCCAGCTGGTTGACGATGACGGACACGCCGGCGAAGTCGGCACCGCACCGCTCGACGAGCCGTCTGGCAGCAAGCGCCTGGCTCCCCTTCTCGGCCCAGTCGTCGACCAGCAGCACGCGGTCCGACGGGTGCAGGGCGCCTCGCTGCATCCGCAGTTGGTGGCGCCTACCCCGGTAGTCCATCTCGGCCAGCTCGGTGATTTTCACTCCCGGTAACAGTCCGTCTGTCTTGCGGACTGCTATGAATCCCACGCCCAGAGCGACGGCAGCCGCACCGCCCAGGAGGAAGCCTCGGGACTCGATGCCGCAGAGCTTGGTGATGCCACGCCTTCTCCAGGGCACAACAAGCTCGTGGACCACCGCCTGCAATGCCTCTGCGTCGAGAAAGAGTCGCCAGACGTCGGCATGGCCATCGACCCATCGGAGGTGATCCAAGACGAGCCGTGCCGCATCGTGGGGCTGGTTGCTCATGACGCCGGCCCCTTATCGCGTGCCTACGGATGGATCCATCGCGCGGCCCGTGACGACGGCGCATCATGTCTGGTTGGCGTTGGCCGCGTCGTGGCAGCGTACGCTCAGGCCGTGAGCGTCGACGTGGGAGGCGGCTTGGCTGGCCGCGTCGACGAGGTCACCATGCACTCGACCGTGCTCGAGGGCAACGTGCTGGGCGATCCCGCCGACCGCCCCCTGTACGTCTACCTGCCACCTGGTTATGACGACCAACCGGCCCGTCGGTACCCGGCGATATACGTGATCCAGGGCTACACCGGCCAGGTGCAGGGCTGGTTCAACCGGGTGCCCTACCGGACGCCGTTCCTCGAGGCCACCGATGCCTTGTTCGCAACCGGCACCGCACCGTCGTGCCTGATCGTGCTCGTCGACGCGTTCACTCGGTATGGCGGATCCCAGTTCGTCGACTCACCGGGGACCGGTCGCTATCACACCTACCTGTGCGACGAGGTCGTCGCCTACGTGGATGCGCGCTACCGCACGCTCGACGATCCGGCGCACCGCGGGATCGCGGGCAAGTCCAGCGGCGGCTTCGGGGCGATGATCACCCCGATGCTGCGCCCCGACCTGTTCGGCGGGCTCGCCAGCCATGCCGGCGACGGCTTGTACGAGCAGAACTACCTGCCGGCCTTCGGCAAGGCGGTCCGCCTGCTACGCGAGTACGACGCCGACATCCACCGCTGGTGGGACGACTTCTGCTCTCGACCGGCGTTCACCAAGGACGGCGACGAAGACCTGTTAATGATGCTGGGCCTGTCGGCGTGTTTCTCGGCGGAGGCGGACGGGACACCGGTGCTGCCGTTCGAACCCCTTACTGGCGTCGTCCGCGAGGACGTCTGGCAACGCTGGCTGGCGTGGGACCCGATCCGGATGGTGCCAACCCACGCCGACGCGCTGCGCGGGTTGCGGGGGATCTGGCTCGACGCAGGCACCCGTGACGAGTTCTACCTCGACCTGGCTGCGGTCGCGTTCCGAGACGCTCTGCGAGGCATTGGGGTCACGGATGTGGCGTTCGAGCTGTTCGACGGCGGCCACTTCGACATCGGCTACCGGTATCCGGCCGCGGTGCGCTATCTGGCCGAGCGGCTGTCTCCAGGCAGCTGAGGCGCTGTAACCGCGACGGGTTGTAACGCGATCAGGCCGGCCGGGGTCGGGCTGAAGCCGCAGCCGTCCAGGTAGAAATGCCGCAGGTGGTCCTCGAAGTCGACGTGCAGCCATTCACAGCCTGCGCGTCGAGCCTCTTCGGTGGCGACCCGTACCAGATGGCGACCTATGCCCTTCAGACGGGCTTTCTGCGCTACCAGGGTGTCGAGGACGAACGCGTGACCGACGCCATCCCATGCCACGTTGACGAAGCCTACGAGCTCCTCGTCCTCTCGAGCGCAGACCCAGCCGAGACTCCACCGGTTGACCTGGCTCCACCAGTCGTCGGCGAGGAGGGCGTGGCAAAAACCCTCGGCGTGCAACGCGTTGACCTCGGAGCTGTCGAAGTGTCCGCGCCAGTGGTGGCTGATCACACCGGAGAACGTAGTGCGCTGCGCCCCTCGGCGCGACGCGAGTGCATCTGCGCTTCCAATGGCTGCGGGTCACCTCCAATGGGTTCCAACCCGTTGGAAGTGACCCCATCCCAGGTGAACCTGGTAACGGTGTGACGCGACCGCACCACGGACCGGCGAGTGCCTCGCCGGGCATGCGTGGCAGGGTTCGGCCGTGTCCGACCGAACGGGTGAGGGGGTGGCGCCGCCCGGCTGGCCCGCCGAAGTGCCGCCGCCCGGAGCGCCGGGGTGGGCGGACGACG
The DNA here is from genome assembly GCA_013696015.1 of Nocardioidaceae bacterium. Taxonomy (GTDB): domain Bacteria; phylum Actinomycetota; class Actinomycetes; order Propionibacteriales; family Nocardioidaceae; genus JACCYJ01. Next base: position 3,602 of record JACCZI010000086.1, on the reverse strand, counting down.
CGGTCCGCTGGCTGCTCGACGTGTGTCCGCCGGAGTACCGCGGCTACTCCGGGCTGCGGCGCCACGCCGTGGTGCTGGCCCGCTTCGCCGTGTTGCACGTCGAGGCCATGCACGCCGCAGCCCGTCGCGGCCTCTCGGAGGGGCGCACGTCGCTTCGCGACGTGGCAGACCCAGACGTGGTGGAGCGCGCCATGGCGACCTGGGCACGTGAGGAAGCGCGGCTGACCGCCCTGCGCCGCTCGGTGGGCCTCGTCGAGGAGGCGCTGCGAGGGCGGCGCTTCCACGCGCGACTGTGATCGACGGCAGGATGGGTGCGTGACGATCCACTCCTCGCACCCGTTCCTGCCGTCGGACGACAAGCGTGATCCGGTACGCCGGCTACGCGGCAGGCTGGGCGCCGCGGTGACGGTGTGGACTGCCGGTGGGGAGGGAACCATGGCCGGCCTGACCGTCTCCTCGATGCTGGTGGCCGGCGGCGAGCCGGGGCGCGTCCTCGGTCTTGTCGATCCCGACGCCGACGTCGCCGAGGTGATGCGTGGCACCGGCCGGCTGGCGATCAGTGTGCTGCGGTGGCCTCACCGGGCAATGGCTGACGCCTTCGCGGGCACCGCACCGGCACCCGGCGGGCCGTTCCGCATGGCGGAGTGGCGACCCACCGAGTGGGGACCGGTGCTGGACGACGCCCCGGCCTGGGCCGGCTGCCGGGTCGCCACCGACCCACGGCAGGTGGGTTGGTCGTTGCTGGTCGAGGCGGAGATCGAACACGTGGTGCTCGGTGAGGACTCCGACCCGCTGCTCTACCGCCGCGGCCGTTACTTCACCGCCTGATCTCGAGTGCGTCGCGGAGCCGTTCGGCGTACGCCTCGGCCTCCGCGTCGTCGGCGTAGGTCGTGCGTGGCCAAAAGAAGCCGCGCAGCCCGTCCTTGCGGCGGCGTGGCACGACGTGCACATGGACGTGGGGGACGCTCTGGCTGACGACATTGTTCAGGGCGACCAAAGACCCCTGCGCGTCGAGCGCCGACAGCAGCCCGCTCGAGACGCGCTGCACTTGCTCGAACAGCGGCGCGAACAGAGCAGGCGGCACGGCGGCGAGGTTCTCGTGGTGCTCACGGGGGACCAGCAGGACATGGCCCTTGAAGACCGGCCGGATGTCGAGGAATCCGACCACGTGCTCGGTGTCGAGCACCCGATGTGCCGGTGTCTCACCCGCCACGATCGCGCAGAAGAGGCACGCCACGTCCGCAGCGTAGGGCGACCGCCCATGAGGGACCTCACAGGCCGCTGGCGGCCCCGCGTTAACGCATGATGAACACGTTCTGCCTACCATCGAGACATCGACACTCGACTGCCGCACGATCGACTCCCGGAGGTCAGACGCATGGGGCTGCTGGACGGGATCGGCAGCCCGCGCGATCTGCGCCACCTCAGCGACGACGAGCTCGACGACCTGGCAACCGAGATCCGGCAGCGGATCATCACCGCGGTGGCCTGCAACGGCGGTCACCTCGGACCGAACCTCGGTGTCGTCGAGCTGACCCTCGCGCTGCACCGGGTCTTCGACTCACCGACTGACAGGATCCTGTTCGACACCGGGCACCAGGCGTACGTCCACAAGATGCTCACCGGTCGAGCCGACGGCTTCGACCGGCTGCGCAAGAAGGGTGGCCTGTCCGGCTATCCCAGTGCGGCCGAGTCGGTCCACGACGTGATCGAGAACTCCCACGCGTCGACCAGCCTGTCGTACGCCGACGGGTTGGCGAAGGCGTACGCGCTCACCGGCCAGGACCGCCATGTGGTGGCCGTGATCGGCGACGGAGCGCTGACCGGAGGCATGGCGTGGGAGGCGCTCAACAACATCGCCGCGGCCAGCCGACCGGTGGTGATCGTCGTCAACGACAACGGCCGCTCCTACACCCCGACGGTGGGCGGGCTGGCCAACCACCTGGCGGCGCTGCGGACGAACCCGCGGTACGAGGAGACGCTGGACCTGGTCAAGGAGCGGCTCAACCGCATCCGCCTCGTGGGGCCGCCGACGTATGACGCGCTGCACGCGATCAAGAAGGGCGTCAAGGACGCGCTGGCTCCGCAGGGCATGTTCGAGGACCTCGGCCTCAAGTACGTGGGCCCGATCGACGGTCACGACCGGCCGGCCGTAGAGCAGGCCCTGACGCAGGCCCGCAACTTCGGCGCACCCGTCCTGGTGCACGTCCGCACCACCAAGGGCGCCGGCTACGACATCGCGATGCGCAACGAGGCCGACCAGATGCATCAGGCTCATCCATTCGACCCGGAGACCGGTGACGTGATTAGCGTGCCGGCCGCTTCGTGGGGCTCTGTGTTCCGCGACGAGATCGTCCGGATCGGCGAGGAACGGGCGGACGTCGTCACGGTGACGGCGGCCATGACCTACCCCACCGGGCTGGACGCCTTCGCGACCCGTTTCCCGGACCGGCACTTCGACGTCGGGATCGCCGAGCAGCATGCGGTGACCAGTGCGGCCGGGCTGGCGCTCGGCGGCATGCACCCCGTCGTGGCGATCTACTCGACCTTTCTCACCCGTGCCGTGGACCAGGTCCTGCTCGACGTCGCGCTGCACCGCTGTGGCGTCACGTTCGTCCTCGACCGGGCCGGCGTAACCGGCGACGACGGGCCGAGCCACAACGGCATGTGGGACATGAGCCTGCTCGGTGTCGTCCCGACCCTGCGGCTGGCGGCGCCGCGCGACGGCACCCGGCTGCGTGAGCTGCTGCGGGAAGCGGTGCGGGTGGGGGACGCACCCACCGCGGTGCGCTGGCCCAAGGGGCCGCTCCACGACGACATCGCCGCCGCCGCCCGGGTCGGTGCCGCAGACGTCATCGTCCGCGAGGGCGACTACGAGGTGCTGGTGGTCGCGGTCGGGGCAATGGTGCGGACCGGTGTCGAGGTGAGCGAGAAGCTGCGAGCCGAGGGGTACGGGGTGACACTGGTGGACCCGCGCTGGGTCAAGCCCGTCGAAGAAGTCCTGGTCGACCTGGCGGCGCAACACCGTCTCGTGGTCACCGTCGAGGACAACGTACGCACCGGCGGCTTCGGGTCGGCGCTGGTCACCGCCCTGGCCGACGCACAGGTGAGAACACCGGCACGGGTGCACGCGATCCCGCCGCGCTTCCTCCAGCACGACTCCCGAGACACGATCCTGGCCGAGGTGGGACTGACGGCCGACGCCATTACGCAGGACACCGTGGACATTATGCGGCAGGACGGATCTAACTAGTCTAGTTCCGCGGCGAGGCTGTCGGCTTCGGGTCCGGCGGGTCTAGGGTGGCGGCCAGTCGGGACGGGTACCTCCGAAGGTGGGGCCATGAGTCTGAGTCTGCTGCGGACGAAGTCGATCGAGCAGTCGATCAAGGACACCGAGGAACCCGAGCACCAGCTGAAGAAGGATCTGTCCGCGCTCGACCTGACGGTCTTCGGGATCGGCGTCATCATCGGGACCGGCATCTTCGTCCTGACCGGGGCGGCCGCCAAGGAAAGTGCCGGGCCGGCTGTTGCACTGTCGTTCGTCGCGCCGGGATCGTCTGCGCGCTGGCGGCACTCAGCTACGCCGAGCTCGCCTCAACGGT
>JACCZI010000079.1 GCA_013696015.1 Nocardioidaceae bacterium | reverse complement strand
GCCTCGACCTGGTCAACGCAGAGGGTGGGAGCGACGGCTGCGGCGGCGACACGCTTGTCACCGTAAACATGACGACCGCGATGCCGGTGGCGCGCAGGCATCGCTAGTCAGCGTGCCGTCCTCGACCTGCGGGGCTACGGGCGCTGCACCGGCAGCGGGACGGGTGACGTCGGTCCGACGCCGGTCGCAGAGCGCAACCGGAACGACACCTCATTGGCGCTGTCAGGCACAGATGTGGGCAAGGTCAGCGTGCCAGTGGACTGCTCCTGCAAGCTGTACGGCAACGGGCCTAGGTCTCGACCTCCGGCCTTCGCGGTCACTGTGCCCAAGCAGCCTCCCCTCCCTGCTCCGCAGCTCACCTGCAACCCGACCCGACCTTGGTCGTCCGGCGCCACAGAGGTGCTCGTGACGCTGAGCAGCGAGGGGAAGGCCACGCCGGTCGAGGTGTTGTCGCCGTTGGGGTCGAAGCACCCATCGAACTCGAAGACGGGGTTGATGACCTCAAGCCCGCGGGGGTCGGTGATGGTGAGGAAGCCGATGATTTTGCTGGGTCCGGTGACTGTGTAGCAGTCGTTGCTGTGAACGTTGAGCTCGAACTTGCCGTAGCCCTCGGGCGGCAGCGGCATCTTCGGGTCGGTCCAACCTATGAGGCAAACCCAGTCGCCGCCGGGGCCGACGTCGGCCACGTCTGGCCCGTGCTTGTCGCACATGGCCTCGGCGTGCAGCGATTCAGGGGTGAGGTCGTCGCGGCCCAGGATGCGTGCCTGCTCGACGTAAAGGTTGGCGAAGGTGACCGGGAGCGACCGTTCGAGGCGGGCGCGGGTGACGCTGCTGCCATGGCCGCCGGCCGCGACGGCTGAGCCGAAGGCAACGACGGTGACCAGGGCGATGAGGGCTACGAGGATGATGCGACGCATGGTGTTCAGCCTCCAGTGATGTCGCGACGGCGGAGCAGGACGAAGGCGGCCCCGAGCGAGACGACACACCAGCCCCCGCTGACGAGCAGGCCCTCGACGAGGGGTCCGGAGAACCGGGGGTCGGTGAAGAGGCCGTGCCAGGCCTCGAATGACGTGGTGACCAGGAATGGTCGGACCGCCTCGACGCCACCGAGGGCCCCGACAGCTGCATGACCATGCCGAGGACGACGGGGGCGGCGATGCCGACGGCGGGGTTGCGCGACCACACCGAGAGCAGTATCGCGAGGCAGGTGAACCCGAGCATCGGAGGGAGCATCGTCGCCCAGCTCTCGGTCACCAGCCGTAAAGCGGTTCCGGCGGGGATTGTCTGGCCGGAGAGTCCGATCAGCGGTTGGTGCCCGACGATCAGCAGGCTCGACACGATCGTGGAGACCGCGAGCAGGGCTATCACCAGCGTGGCGAAGCCGCCAGCGGTAAGGGTCTTGGCCCAGAAGATCCGACCACGGCTCGTCGAGCGCGTCAGCACCGTTTTCCAGGTGCCGTGCTGGTCTTCGCTGGCGAAGACGTCGCCGGCGACGATGGCCGTCAGGAGGGGCAGCAACCACTGCGAGGCGAAGCCGAGCACCAGCAGCGCCAGGGCGAACCCGTTGCCGGTGGCGAACCGGCCGAACAGCGTGTCCTTCGGCGGCCGCGACTGCCCCTGCAAGATCACCACGATCGCAACCGGCGCCAGCAGCGCGCCGAGCAGGACAACTCGGGCGCGGTACTGCGCACAGAGCTTGCGAACCTCCCAACGCAGCGCCGCGAGGAGACCGGGGTGGCGTCGTGCGACGTGGTCACGGGGGGTCATCCGCGTGGGCACTGCCTCAGTCGTCGTCATCGGACTGCCTCCTGCAGCTGCACGGACCGATCCAGGGACTGGTGGTTTGGGTCGTCGGTGAGCATGAAGAACAGGGCCTCTAGCGGGGTCCGGGTGGGGGTGAAGGCGAGCAGCCCGATGTCGGCGCGCACGAGGGATCCGACGTACGTCGACACCTCTGTCGGCGGGCCGGTCACGACGAGAACCGCCTCCCGGTCGCGCACCACGGTGATCCCGGGCCGGTCCTGGGCGAGACCCAGAGCGCGTACGTCGTCGGTGGTAGCCAGTACGTGGCCGGGGTCGGGGGCCATCGTCCGAAGCTGGGCGATGGTGCCGTGGAAGGCGACCGTGCCGCGCGTCATGATCGTCACGTTGTCGCAGATCTCCTCGACCTCCTCCATGTCGTGGGAGCTGAGGAGCACCGTCAGGCCGCGGGCGGCGAGCCGCTTCACCAAGGCGCGCATGTCGCGGATGCC
>JACCZI010000048.1 GCA_013696015.1 Nocardioidaceae bacterium | reverse complement strand
CGGCGCAGCGACTCAGCGCCTCCGTCACCGATGACCCGGAGCGGGTCGCCCGTCCGAGGGACCGGCCGAGCGCTCCCAACGCCGGGTCACCGGCCATGACCTGCCACACCACCGCGGGCTCCGCCCCGAGGTCGAGCTGGGCCGCTACGGTCCGCAGCTCGTCGGCCAACGGACCGCGCAGCGCAGCCGCCACCGTGGCGAGGGCACTGGCGGGTGGTCGTCCGGCTACTAGGCAGGCCACCAGCAGGTCGACGGCCAGCGGCAGGTCCTGGTTGAGCCTGTCCACTCGTCGCCGATCCTCGACCGACTCGGCCCCGACCACCCAGCGATGGGCAGCCACGGCGGCGCCGACGGCTGGGACGAGTCCCAATGGCGGTGACACGACTAGTACGACGGCGAGGCCGGCGAGGACGGCAGCTAGCACCGGCGACGCCCACCACCGGCTTGTCGTGCCGGGATCATGAGAGCCGGGATGCGGCACCGGTGACAGAGCAACCAGCCGCCGGGTGCTGGTAGGCCGGCTCAGAAGAACCGCCGTCAGCGCGGTCAGCGCTGCTGCGGTGATCATCGCTCAGACCTCTGCTGCTGCTGCGATTCGTTCCACCCAGAACAGCCCGGCCACGGCCAGCGCCGCGCCGACAGCGAGGCAGCCCGCTCCGAGCATCGAGCCCAGCAACACGTCGAGCGGGTCGGCACCGAGACTCATGCCCAACGCCGCACCCACAACCGGCAGCACGGCGAGAAGCCGGGCAGTGCTGCGCGCCGGCCCCAGCGAGCCGGTGATCTCGAGACGTACGTCTTCGTCGCTGCGCAGGGCGAGGGACAACCGGTCCAGCACCTCCGCCAGTCCGGCTCCCGAACGCTGCGCCACCTCCCACCCGGCTGCAACATGCGTCAGCGGCTCAGCCCCCGGCCGCCGGGCCTGGACGCGGAGGACGCTCGGAACATCCCCACCCAGGGCGGCCGCTGCCGCCACCACATCGAGCTCCGGCCAGTCGGACACCGCCTGACGCAGCGCCGACGCGACCGGCTGACCCGCGAGCAGCTCGGCGACCAGGGCGTCGCACAGGTCGATGACCTGGCGGCGTCGGCGAGACCGCAGGATCCGCTCGCGACCTGACCGCCGCAACCGCACCGTGGCGGCGGTGATGCCGCTGGCTACGGCGGCCAGCACGAGCACATGGGGGCGGGCGGCCAGAACGGTCGAGAGCGCAGCCACGACGCAGGCCGCCCCTGCCAGCCAAAGGCGGCGCCACTCTGACCGACGACCTGCCGCCGAGCGCGGCAGTCGCCGACCAGCGAGTGATCTCGATCCCTCGGGCAGCGCGCAGATGCTGGCCAGAGCCGCGGCTGCGACCGCAAGGCCGATCTCGACCATCAGCTGCCCGACAGTTGTTCGTCAGCGCCCCGGAGCAGATGCTTCAGCCGATCCGCCCCCGGCCCGGTCGCGGCGGTCCCGTCGGGATGGAAGCGCACCGCTGGCTGGCACCCGACCAGTCCGTCCGCTCTCACCCGGAGAATGGCGATCTCGCTGACGAAGCGCGGACCGCGTTGCGGTCGTACGACATGGACCACGACCTGGACAGCCGACGCGAGCTGGCTGTGCACGGCCTGACGGCCGAGGCCTGCCGCGACACCCAGGGCCTCCAGGCGCGCCGGGACGTCGCCGGCCGAGTTGGCGTGCAGCGTGCCACAGCCACCCTCGTGCCCGGTGTTGAGGGCAGCCAGCAGGTCGACCACCTCGGCCCCTCGCACCTCTCCGACGACCAGCCGGTCCGGGCGCATCCGCAGCGCCTGGCGGACCAGGTCGCGAACGGTGATCGTGCCCGCGCCCTCGACGTTGGGTGGTCGGGCCTCGAGCCCGACGACGTGGTCATGCTCCGGTCGTAGCTCGGCGACGTCCTCGACCAGCACCAGGCGTTCGCGTCCGCCGATCAGGCTCAGCAGGGTTGCGAGCAGCGTCGTCTTGCCGCTGCCGGTGCCACCGGAGACCAGAAAGGCAAGGCGTGCGTCGACGAGGTCGCGCAGCAGGCCTGCCGCCACCGGAGTCAGCGTGCCGCACACCTGCAGCATCTCGAGCGTGAACGCCCGCCGTGCCGGCACCCGTAGCGACAGGACGGTTCCGGGGTGCGCGATCGGTGAGAGCACCGCGTGGAAACGTGTCCCGTCGTGCAGCCGGACGTCGACGAAGGGGCTCGCGTCGTCGAGACGGCGGCCACCTGCTGCGGCGAGGCGTTGCGCCAGCCGGCGCACATCACGCTCGTCGGAGAAGCTGACCGCCGTGCGCTCGAGCCCGTCGCCCCGATCGATGTAGACGGCGTCGGGCCTGTTGACGACGATGTCGGTGACCTCTGGTTCGCGCAGCAGCGCGTCCAGTGGACCCGCGCCGAAGGCGTCACGACGAAGTGTGTCCACCAGCTCGAGAACGTCGTCGTGACCGAGTAGCCGCCCCTCCGCCCGCACGGCGGCAGCCACCCGTGCAGGTGTTGGCTCGGCTCCTTCGTCGGCGAGGCTGTGTCTCACCCGCTCCAACAGCTCGTTGTGGATGGCTGTCATGCCGGTGCCCCACCCAGGACGCCCAGCCGGTCGAGCAGGGACGCGCAGCACCCGACCAGCGGACCTCGCCGGCGTCGCACCGGACCGAGCCCTTCGTCGAGCCACTCGGCGATGCCGCGCTCCGGTCGCATCGCCGCTGCCAGTGGCAGCTCGAGCGCGTCCGCCACGACGGATGCGTCGAGGCCGGATGGCCCGGGACCGCGAACGACCAGCGAGATCGGTGCTGCCACCGCCCGCAGCGAGGCCAGCACGCGGGTCGCAGCCGCGATCGCTCGCACCTCCGCCGGGACGAGCAGCAACGTCATCGTGGATCGGGCCAACGCTTCTACGGCCGCGCCATCCAGCCGACGTGGGCAGTCGACGATCACGACGTCATGACCTCGTTGCCCGGCGGTGAGCACGGCACGCATGGACGGCACCGGGATGGTCACGAGGTCACTCCTGTCCCACGACAGCATCCGCAGGGATCGGACCTGCGGAAGCGCCTCGCGAAGCGATTGGGCCGCGAGCCTGCCGCTGGCCGAGGCCAGGTCGGGCCAGCGCAGGCCGACGGCGTCCTCGGTGCCGAGCACCATGTCGATGCCGCCACCGAGCGGGTCAGCGTCGACGAGCAGCGTGCCCAGACCTCGATCGGTGGCGGTGGCGGCCAGGGCGGCGGCCAGCGTCGAGGCGCCCGCACCACCGCGGCCGCCGACCACGCTGAGCGTGATCGCGCGCAGGACGGCCCCATCCAGGCAGCCGGCGAGGAGCTCGATCAGGGTGTCCTGCTGCCCGGGCAGCACAAGCACGTGTTCGGCCCCCAACGACACGGCGCGCACCCACATCGACGCGTCGTCGGCGTCGGTCCCGACCAGCACGACCCCGTCGCGGCGGGCTGGGGACATGGCGGCCACCTCGACGGCACGGTCCGGACCCACGACGACCAGTCTCACGCTGCCCCACACCCGGCGGGCCGCGCTCGCATCGCGCGCTACCTCCGGGGTCACGCCGGCCGCCGCGCAGAGCCGCAGCAGGTCGTCGAGCAGCCGGTCGTCGGCGGTGACGACCAGCGGCCGGTCTGCCTCCGAAGACTCGCTCATGCCCGAGAGAGTGGTCGCAGGGCCTGGTCGCCGGGGAAAGTGCTTCCCAGCCTGTGGACCGGTGTGCTGTCTATGCTCGCGGCGTGCCCGCGGCCGCGTTCTTCGACCTCGACAAGACGATCATCGCCAAGTCGAGCACGCTGGCGTTCAGCCGCCCGTTCTTCGCCGGCGGGCTGATAAACCGCCGATCGGTGCTGCGCAGCGCGTACGCCCAGTTCGTGTTCGCGCTGCAGGGAGCCGACCACGACCAGACCGAGAAGATGCGGGCGTACCTGTCCAACCTCAGCGAGGGCTGGCCGGTGCAGAGCGTCCGCGACATCGTGGCCGAGACCCTGCACCTGATCGTCGACCCGCTCGTGTACGACGAGGCAGTGCAGCTGATCGAGGACCACCAGGCAGCCGGGCGGGACGTGGTGATCGTCTCCTCCTCCGGCGCAGAGGTCGTGGAGCCGATCGGCGAGATGCTCGGCGCGGACCACGTCGTCGCGACCCGCATGGTCATCGTCGACGGGCGGTACACCGGCGAGATCGACTTCTACGCCTACGGCGACAACAAGGCCGAGGCGGCCCGGGAGCTGGCCCGCCGGCACGGGTACGACCTCGCAGCGTCGTACGCCTACAGCGACTCCGAGACCGACCTCCCGCTGCTGGAGGCGGTCGGCCACCCCTACGCGGTCAACCCCGATCGCGCGCTGCGGCGGGCGGCGGTGGAACGGGACTGGCCGCTCCTGCAGTTCAACCGACCGGTCGCGCTGCGCCAACGGGTGGGACTCGCCCACCCCGCCAGCCGGGTGGCCGCAGCGGCGGTCACCGCGGGTGTCGTGGTCGCCGCGGTGCTGGCCTGGCAGGCCCGGAACCGGCGTCTGCCAACCAGGAAAAGGCTCCTGGCGCAACCCGGATCGCTAGTAGGGCTTCCGTCGCGCCGCCGTTGGGCGTAGAAAGGTAGTTACCAACTGAAGACGGCACGACGGCCAGGCACCCACGCGGCGATCGCCCTTCCTACCAGGGCAGTCGACCAGGGGCTTGTCCCCAGGCGACGATGACACAGCACGCTTGGTAACCCGGCCCGTCGTGCACGCGAACGGCGTCGCCTGCGCGGTGACGCCGTTCGCATGCTCAGATCAGATCCGCCGCCGCCTCCGCGCCGGCCGAGTACGCCGCCGCCGCATGCAGTAGCCACCGCTGCAGTGCCGACGACTCGCTGTCGCGATAGGACCGCAGGCAGACCTGGTACTGGCGTCCGTGGGCAAGATGTCCGGCTTCGGGGATGATGACCGACGCCGGGTCAACGCCCGTCGTGACGAGCGTCAGCCGCTCGGCGGCGCGGGCGATCAACCCGTTGTACGACTCGAACGCAGCAGCCGCGATGATCTCGGCGTGCACGATCGCCGCCACCGCCATCCCCGGCGCTTGCGTCGGGGTGCTCAACGAGCCCGCCAAAGACCGCAACCGGGCGACGCCGGCCGGTGACACCGGACGGCCCGGTGCAGTCCCGGAGCCGGCCGCTGCGACCGTGTGCAGCCGGGCGAGGGCCTGCACCGGAGAACGCTGCCACACCGGCAGCAGACCGAGCACGTGAGTGGACAGCCGGACGGCCGCCGCGGAAGTCGGATCTGCCACCCCGTCACGCAGCCGCTCGAGCTCGTAGTCGCTGCCCTCGAGTGCCGCGGATGCCTGCGCCCCGCGCAGCAGGGACTCGGCGGTGGCGCCGGGTCCGCTGCGGCGCAGCCCGCGGTCGCGCAGCAGGGAGTCGACGGCGTCCCGGGCGGCGGCCATGCCGGAGGGCACACCGTCGAGCTCAGCCAAGTGCAGGAGCGGGTCGGCAGCCACCGGCGCAGCGTAACCGCGAGTTGCCGCTGCGGGCCGAGCCACGGGGGTCCGCGTGGCAGGGATGCCCATCGGCCACTCGGTACGGACTAGCCTGCGGTGCGTGGACCACGAGACCCGACGCCTTCGGGGTGCGGCCTTCGATGCCGTCGCCGATGTCTACGACCGCACCCGCCCGACGTACCCGGACCGGGCCGTCGACTGGCTGCTCGGGTCCAAGCCCTGCACCGTGCTCGAGCTCGGAGCCGGCACCGGCAAGCTGACCGGTTCGCTGC
>JACCZI010000024.1 GCA_013696015.1 Nocardioidaceae bacterium | reverse complement strand
GAAGCCCTCCGGGCGATCGCTGCGGACCACGACCTGCCGGCGGAGAACCTGCTAGCACCGGACTACGTCCGCCGCCTGGCCTGGGAACCGCCGAGCCCGTTGACGCCCGACGCCGTGGCTGCGGGGCTCCTCCGGCTCGGCGCCCGGCGCTGGCAGATCACGCTTACGGTCCCTGCGCTCACCTCCGCGTTGACGGCCCTACCTCCGGCGAACAACTTAGGTTAGGGTTCCCTAAGATATTCGTCGACGGTGCGGAGTGCCACATGCTTGCCAACTTCCTCATCGGCCTACGCGAGGGCCTCGAAGCGAGCCTGGTCGTCGGGATTCTGGTGGCCTATCTGGTCAAGACCGGGCGCGGCGAGCGGCTGCGATACGTCTGGATGGGGGTGGCCATCGCGCTGGTGGTGAGCCTGGCCTTCGGCGCCGCGCTCACGTTCACCTCGAACCGGCTGTCGTTCGAGGCGCAGGAGACGTTCGGTGGCGTCATGTCGCTCGTCGCGGTCGGATTCGTCACCTGGATGATCTTCTGGATGCGGCGTACCGCCCGGTTCCTCAAGGCCGAGCTCGAGGGCAAGCTGGACACCGCCTTGACGCTCGGCGGGCTGGCGCTGCTCGCGACCTCGTTCATCGCCGTCGCTCGCGAGGGACTCGAGACATCGTTGTTCTTGTGGGCCGCGGCCCAGACCTCCACGAACAACGCCACCCCGCTGGTCGGCGCCAGCCTCGGCATCCTGACGGCGACGTTCCTCGGCTGGCTGATCTACCGCGGAGCGGTGCGCATCAACCTGGCCAAGTTCTTCAAGATCACCGGGGCGCTGCTGGTCGTCGTGGCCGCCGGTGTGCTGTCGTACGCCTTCCACGACCTGCAGGAGGCTCGGATCCTGCCCGGACTCAACAACCTCGCCTTCGACATCAGCGACCAAGGCTGGCTGCAATGGTGGGGCGGCTCGATTCGCGCCGTGCTGAAGGGCCTGATCAACTTCACCCCCACACCGAGCAAGCTGGAGCTCGCCGCGTGGTTGGCTTACCTGGTGCCGGTGATGACGCTGTTCTTGTGGCCGCAGCCGAGCCCCGTGCGCCCGTCGCAAAAGACGCCGGTCAGCGCCGCCCGTTGACGTCGCTGCGCCGCCGTCACTCCGTGTCGGTCGTTGTCGTCATGACCGCCTTGTACGGCTGCGCCGACCCCACGGGAGAGCCGACCGCGTCGCCGCAGACGCCTACCTCGACGGTGCCGGAGTCGACCCAGCCGCCGCCGAGCACGACCGAGTCTGCTAGCCCCACGGAGGCGCCGACGACCAGCGTCGAGACACGGAGCGGACTGCGCTCGGCCCTGCTGGCGCCGGAGGCGATGCCTCAGCTGAACGAGTCGACGCCCTGGCAGCTGGCCACAACGCGAGATGACGCCCGCCCCTCGGTCTGCCAGAAGGTGGCGTTGCCCGCGGTTGGCGCCACCCGCGTCCTCCAGCAGGACTACGCCGTCGCCGACACCGACATCACCGCCTCACAGGTCGTGGCGGAGTTCCCTGACGAGCTCACTGCCGGGTACGGGTTCGACATCGTCGCGTCGTGGTTGCGCTCCTGCGGGGCACGGTTGAAGGCCCAGGGCTACGAGCAACGCGACGTGCCCGCGGCGTACACACCGATGGAGCTCGGCGACCGCGCCGGGTGGGCAGTGTCGTTCTACGGACCGGCCGAGCAGGATCCATCCGGGTCACACATCCAGGCCGAGGCGCTCGTACTGGCCGGGAACCACCTGTCCTGGCTGGTGCAGCACTCGGTCGGCCAGGACTACAACTACGAGCCAGGTGAGTCGCCACCCGAACGGGCCGCGTCCCTCATCGCCGACCGATTGAGCGTTTTGGAGCCGGCCACCTGAGACACTGGCCGGCGATGGATGCTTTCCGCTGCCGCCGGCCCGCGCTGCCCGGGGGAGCGCTGTTCGACGCGCTGCCGGGCGATGCCGACCCTGCCCAACGCGCCGAGACCGGTGCCCGGATTGCCGGGCTCCTGGTGCGCGGTGCCCGCACCACCGCTGATGAAGCGGTCATCGGACGCCTGGTCCGACTCGCCGACGACCACGGTCTCGACCTGTTGGCCGACCTGTGGCAGCAGGCACCGCCGGAG
>JACCZI010000093.1 GCA_013696015.1 Nocardioidaceae bacterium | reverse complement strand
GGCGTAGCCCGCGAGCTGACCGGTCTCGCAGGCGCGCGCGACGGCGTCGCGGTCGCAGATCTTGCCCCGCGCAGTGTTCACGAGATACGCACCGCGCTTCATCCGGCTGATCAGCTCGGCGTCGAAGAGGTGCTCTGTCTCCGGGTGCAACGGGGCGTTGATCGTTACGACGTCGCAGACCTGCACGAGCTCCTCGGTCGTGGCGTGAAACGTGACGCCGAGCTCCTCCTCCACCTCCCGCGGGAGACGGTGGCGGTCGGTGTAGTGGAGCCCGACCTCGAACGGCTTCAGCCGCCGTAGCACCGCCGAGCCGATACGGCCGGCGGCGACGGTTCCGACCTGCATGCCCTCGAGGTCGTACGACCGCTCGACGCAGTCGGCGATGTTCCACCCACCGTCGAGCACCTGTTGGTGGGAGGGGATGTAGTTGCGCACGAGGGCGAGGATCATCATCACCACGTGCTCGGACACGCTGATGCTGTTGCTGTACGTCACCTCGGCGACCGTCATGCCGTTCCCGATCGCCGCGTCCAGGTCGACGTGGTCGGAGCCGATGCCTGCCGTCACGGCCAGCTTGAGGTTGGGCGCCTTGGCGATCCGGTCGGCCGTCAGGTACGCCGGCCAGAACGGCTGTGAGATGACGACGTCGGCATCGACGAGCTCGCGCTCGAATTCCGAGTCCTCACCCTCCTTGTCGGAGGTCACGACCAGGGTGTGGCCGTTCTCCTCGAGGAAGGAGCGCAGCCCCAGCTCTCCCGACACACTGCCGAGCAGCTCACCGGGAGTGAAGTCGATCCGCTCCGGATTCGGCGTCGTCTGGCCGTCGTGGTACCCACCGACCGACGGGACTCCGTCGCGCGCGTAGGCGGGCGGGTAGCCGTCGACTGGGTCGTCGTAGAGCACGCAGAGAACCTTTGCCACGGTTGTTCTTCCCTTTCACTGGGACCTGCGCCGGGCAGGGCACATGCCCCGGGCACCAGTTGGTCGTTGTCGCTTGGAGGTCGCGAGAACCGCACCCTACCAACGGAGACGTGACCTCTCACGGCGGCCTTTACCGGGAGGCGCCGGTGGCCCGCAGCAGTTCGTCACCGCTCCCCACAGCCGCGGTGACCGGCGTTGCCAGCGGCAGCCGAACACAGAACCTGGCGCCGCCTGCAGGCGCTCGGTCCACGGCCACGCTGCCGCCATGCGCATCCAGGATGCTCGTGACGATCGCCAGGCCGAGGCCGACACCGCCGTCGTCGCGGGCTCGGGAGGTGTCGAGCCGGCTGAATCGCCGAAAAACTTCGTCCCGGCGCTCGTCGGGGACCCCGGAACCGTCATCGTCCACCCTCAGCACCGCGACGCCCTCTTCGGCGGCCAGTCCCACCTCGACCTGACGCCGGGCGTGACGCACGGCGTTGCCGATCAGGTTGCGGACGACCAGCTCGAGCAGGTCGCGGTCGCCCTCGACCTGCACCGGGTGCACGCCTCGGACACTGATACCGACCTTCCGGGCGGCGGGCAACCCTGACACCACCGTGTCGACGGTCTCGTCCAGGTCGACGACGGCCCAGGCTCGTCGCAGCGTGTCGTTGTCGGCTCGGGCGAGCAATAAAAGCTGCTCGATGACAACCTGCATCCGCAGCGTCTCGTGGAGCAGGTCGGGCACGAGAGAGTCACTGGCGTACCGGGATGTCTCAGCGGCCGTCTCGAGCTGGGTCCGCAGACTCGCGACCGGGCTGCGCAGCTCGTGGGCCGCGTCAGCGACGAAGCGGCGTTGGTGTTCCGCGCTGCTCTCCAGGCGCGCGAGCATGGCGTTCACGGTACGGGCGAGACGTCCAATCTCGTCCAGCTGGGCAGGTTCCGGAACCCTGGCGTCTAGCCGCCGACCCGTGATCCGGTCTGCTCTGACGCGAATCTCGTCCACGGGCGCCAGGGTCCGACCGATCAGCCACCACATCAGGGCGCAGAGCACCAGCACGAGCACCGCGAGGCCCACGGCGCCTACTCTGGTAGCTGCTGCCAGCGTCTCGACGATGTCGTCCACGGGCACCGCGACGAAGATCGTCACTGGCCCCTCAGGAGCTAACATGCCGTGGGCAACGACCCGAAACGGGCCGGTGTCGTCGATCGGCAGAACATCGACGCTCATCACCTGCGTCGTGCCGGGGTCCTGAGCCGGCAGGTCGAAGGCGCGAGCCTCGGCCACATTGCTAGTCGCCGCCACCAGCTGTCCGCCGGACACCACCTGCACCACCGCTTCGACCTCCGTCGTGGGCAGGCGTGTTGGCGCGCTTCCCGTTGCCACGAGCTCAGCAACCTCGTCGGCCCGCACAATCGCGACGTCGTCCGCGTCCTCCAGCAGCTCCGCCTCCACAGCCGCCACGATCAGGACACCCCCTGCGGCGACAACAGCGGTGACGATCGCCGCGGTGAGCAGGACCATCCGGGACCGCAACGACAGCCGGTACCACCCCACTGGGTCTCTGTCAGCCGGGTCTCTGTCAGCTGCATGCACGTCAGCTGGCACGACGCGCCTCCAGGAGGTAGCCGCGGCCACGCAGGGTGCGGACCGTCGATGTCGAGAACGGTTGGTCCACCTTGCGGCGGAG
>JACCZI010000248.1 GCA_013696015.1 Nocardioidaceae bacterium | reverse complement strand
ACGTCTCGCCAGGCCGTGAAGTTGTGTCCGTCCGGGCTCTCGGCGTACTCGACCGCGAGCCCCAGCTCGCGGAGCCGAGCGGCCATGACCCGGTTGTTGTGGACGTTCTCTTCGCCGTAGCCGCAGGTCATGGCGACGGCGGGTGAGCCGTCCACCGAGGTGGGCCAGCTCTCGGCGCGCAGCACGGTCGCGACGAACGCGGTGACCGGGCCGAAGTGCACGAACTCCTGTTCCTGCGGATCGGTGTCCGCGGTGAAGAATGACCCGGACTGCAGGAACAGGCCGGCGAACACGCCGGGATGCCGCCACTGCGCGTGCAGAGCCGCCAGCGCGCCGAGGCTGACGCCCGCGAGCACCGGGCGCCCGGCGGTCGGGTACGACCCGGTGACGGTCGTCACCACCGTGTCGGCCAGCGCACCCACGTACGCCTCATCTGCGGCGTACCGACTGGAGCGATCGTCGCCCGGGCTGAGCATCGCCAGCCGAAGCCGCGGCAGCGTCCCCGCCCCGATCATCACACCGACGTAGTGCAGCAGACCGGCGTACGCGGCGAGCTCGGGACCGTCATGCGCCATCAGCAGCGGCAGCGCAGCATCGGGGACCGCGCCGGCCGGCGACCAGACCTGGGCCGCGATGTCCCCGGCCGCGCTCTCGACCACGACGTCGTCGAGGCGCGCCGCGACCGGCTCCGCCTCCAACCACGTCGGCGCGACGTACTCAGGAAGCGTCAGCACGGAGTGCGTCCCGAACACACCGGCGACGGTCGACGCGTTGGTCGGGTCCATGATCGTGGTCGGCTCGCCGGCCATGTCGCAGACCTCGAACAGGTACTCCACGCGGTGCACCGCCGGTCGCGCGATGCGCAGCTCCCACCCGCCGTGCGTCTGCTCGAACTGCACCTGCTCGGCCGGCAGCCCCAGCTGCTGCCACAAACGCACACCGCTTCGTCGGTGCTCGGTGTCGGGGAGGCAGAACACGACCTCCGCGCCCTCGACCCGGCTCCCCATGCCCTGCTGGGTCACAGCAGCGAGCGTACGATGCGCAGCGCCACCGACAGGCGCGCCAGGTCGGCGGCGTCGTCGCTGTAGATCTCGGCCAGCGTGTCCGTCGAGCGTTTGAGCACCGGACCCTCGGCCTGCACCCAGGCGTCGATGCGCTGCTGGGGGTCGGCCTCCGGCGGTGTGCTCATGAGCACTTTCACCGTCAGCTGCGCCTGCACGGCGTACAGGTCGTCGCGCAGTGTCGCCCGGGCCATGGTGCGCCACCGGTCGTCGCGCGGCAGTGCCACGATCCGCTCGACCAGGCGGTCAAGTCCCAGCCGTTCGCTCAAGGCAAAGTGCAGCCGCGCCGCCTCCAACGCGTCGACACCGTCGCGGCGCGCGATGTCGACGATGCCCAGCGCCGAGTACGCCGGCGGCAGCGACGCGATCCGCGAGGCCAGCTCGTCAGGCACATCGGCCGAGACCAGCCGGGCGGCCCGGCGCTTCAATGCGTCGAGCTGGCGTCCCACCAGCAATGTCGGCAGCGCGCGTACCACCTGCTGGGTGACGGGGTCGAAGTGCTCGACCGCTGCGGCAGCGTCCAGGTGTCGCCGGTTCGTAACCAGCCAGCGCGTCGCGCGCTCCGACAGCGTCCTGATGCTGAGGCGCATCGAGACCTGCAGCTCGGCGGCGACCTCGTTGTCGAGCTCGTTCACCTGGTGCATGAGCTCCCGGGTACCGAAGATCTCCTCGGCCACAGCATGTGCCCTGGCCAGCTCCGCCGTCGTCGCGGCCGTCTCACCGCTGAGCCGGTGGAAGAACGTGATCCCGGCCCCGTTAACGAAGTCGTTCACCACCTTGGTCGCGACGATCTCGCGGCGGAGCGGGTGCTCGTCCATCTGCCGGCGATGGCCCTGCCGCATCGCCGACGGGAAGTAGCCGAAGAGGTGGTTTCGCAGGAAGGGATCATCGGGGACGTCGCTGTCCAGCAGCTCGTCGGCGAGCACGATCTTGGTGTACGCCAGCAACACCGCGAGCTCTGGCGCGGTGAGTCCCTGCCCGGCGGCGAGCCGCTCGTCGATCTCCTTCTGCGACGGCAGGAACTCCAGCGTCCGGTCGAGCCGACCGGCCTTCTCGAGCCGGCGCATCCAGCCGCTGTGCACGTGCAGCAAGGCCGGCGCCTGGGCGACCGCGCTGGCCATCGCGATGTTCTGGTCGTAGTTGTCCCGCAGCACCAGCGTGGCGACCTCGTCGGTCATCTCGACCAGCAGCGCGTTGCGGTCTTCGTGGCTGAGCCCGCCCTGGGCGACCACCCGGTCGAGCAGGATCTTGATGTTGACCTCGTGGTCCGAGGTGTCGACCCCCGCAGAGTTGTCGACGAAGTCGGTGTTGATGCGGCCTCCCGCGCGGGCGTACTCGATCCGGCCCAGCTGGGTCAGCCCGATGTTGCCGCCCTCGGCGACCGCCTTGCACCGCAGCTCTGCCCCGTCAACGCGGATCGCGTCGTTGGCCTTGTCGCCCACATCGGCGTTGGCCTCGGTGGACGCCTTCACATAGGTTCCTATGCCGCCGTTCCAGAGCAGGTCGACCGGCGCGCGCAGGATCGCGGTGATCAGCTCCGGGGGTGTCATCGTCTGGGTGCCGGCGTCGAGCCCGAGCGCCGCCCGCATCGGCTCGGTGACCGGGACGGACTTCAACGTCCGGTCGAAAACCCCACCCCCCGCTGAGATCCGCGCCGGGTCGTAGTCGCCCCAGCTCGACCGCGGCAGCGCGAACAGCCGGGCCCGCTCGGCGTGCGAGTCGTCCGGATCGGGGTCGGGGTCGATGAAGATGTGCCGGTGGTCGAAGGCCGCGAGCAGCCTGATGTGCTGGCTGAGCAGCATGCAGTTGCCGAAGACGTCACCGGACATGTCCCCGATGCCGACACAGCTGAAGTCGTCGCTCCGGGTGTCGATGCCCATCTCCCGGAAGTGCCGCTGCACCGATACCCAGGCTCCGCGCGCGGTGATCCCCATCGACTTGTGGTCGTATCCGTCCGAGCCACCGGAGGCGAACGCGTCGCCGAGCCAGAACCCGTAGTCCGCAGCCACACCGTTGGCGATGTCGGAGAACGCCGCGGTCCCCTTGTCAGCCGCGACGACCAGGTAGGCGTCCTCACCGTCGTGGCACACCACGGACGGCGGAGGCACGTTGCGTCGGTCGACGCGGTTGTCGGTGATGTCGAGCAGGCCGCTGACAAACGTTGTGTAGCAGGCGATTCCCTCCACCAACCAGGCGTCGCGGTCCGTAGTCGGGTCCGGTAGCTGTTTGCAGTAGAACCCGCCCTTGGCGCCCACCGGCACGATGACCGCGTTCTTGACCATCTGCGCCTTCACCAGTCCCAGCACCTCGGTGCGGTAGTCCTCGCGACGGTCCGACCACCGCAGACCGCCCCGCGCCACGTAGCCGAAGCGCAGGTGCACTCCCTCGACGCGAGGCGAGTAGACGAAGATCTCGAAACGTGGCTTCGGTCGTGGCAGGTCCTCGATGCGCGCGGGTTCCAGCTTGAGTGCGAGGTACGGCTTCGCGTTCCCGTCGGCGTCCATCTGGAAGTAGTTGGTGCGCAGCGTCGCGCAGACGAGCGTCAGGTACGAACGCAGGATGCGGTCCTGGTCGAGGCTCGCGACTCCGTCGAGGGCACTGTAGATGCGCTGCACGAGCTCGTCGGTCTTGGCGACCCGGCTCTCCGCTTCGGCAGGGATAGCGCCCTGGCGGCCGGGGTCGAAACGCGCCTCGAACAGGTCGACCAACAGCCGTGCGATAGGAACATTGGCGAGCAGTGAGGCCTCGATGTAGCCGGAGCTGAACGTCGTTCCGGCCTGGCGCAGATAACGGGCATAGGCCCGCAGCACGGTGACCCACCGCCACGGCATCCCCGCCGACGTGACGAGCCGGTTGAAGCCGTCGACCTCGGCGATACCGCGCCAGCACGCCAGAAAGGCGTCCTGGAACAGCTCGCCGGTCGCCTCGGATATCTCGCCGCGGTACCGCAGCCCGAAGTCGTAGACCCGTGCCGGTCCCTCCGGTGTCTCGATCCGGTACGGGCGCTCGTCGACGACCTCGACGCCCAGCGAGGTGAGCAACGGCAGCACCTGCGACAACGAGAGCGGCTCACCGGTACTGAAGATCTTGAGGCGCCCCTCCCCCGCCTTGACGTTCGCCAGCGGGTAGAGCTCGAGCGCGATCCCGTCGTCCGGATCGATGTTCTCGAGGCACAGCAGGTCGTGGACGGCGCTGCCAGCTCCGAAGTCCTCCTTGTACGCCTCGGGAAACGCGTCGGCGTACTCGCTGACGAGCCGCATCGCCTCGCCCTCGTCGAGCATCTCGCGCGCGGCGCGGGCGAGGTCGTCCTCCCAGGACCGGATCGCGTCGGCGAGGCGCTGCTCGAGCGCTCTCACGTCGACCTCGGGCACCACCTGGCCCAGGGGGGGGCGTACGACGAGGTAGACCCGGGCCAGCACCGACTCGGTGACCCTCGCCGTAAAGTCGACTGTCGGCTCGCCGCCGACGGCGCTGGCGAGGATGGACTGCATCCGCAGCCGAGCACGGGTGTTGTAGCGGTCGCGCGGCAGGTAGACGATGCAGGAGAGGAAGCGGCCGTAGTCGTCGCGGCGCACGAACAGGCGCAGCCGGCGCCGCTGCTGCATGTGGAGGACAGAGTCCGCGATCTCGGTGAGTGTGCCGAGCGAGGCCTGGAAGAGCTCGTCGCGGGGAAACTTCTCCATGAAGTCCAGCACCGCCTTGCCGCTGTGGCTGCGCA
>JACCZI010000245.1 GCA_013696015.1 Nocardioidaceae bacterium | reverse complement strand
CCACCGATCCCGCCCCCATCACCGTCCTCGCCACACGCCTGGCTGTACCCGATGGACCCCGCGACCCTGGTCTCGCCCGAGCGCCGGCCGCGCATCGGGGCCACGAGAGTCGTCGTGGTGGCGCTGCTCGCCGGACTGCTCGGTGGCGGCCTGGGGGCCTTCGTCGTCTCAGGGCTGGTCGACGACACTTCACCTGCCGTGACCAGCCGTACCAAACCGCTGCCGACCGATCCGGCGCCGCTGGCGGCGGACAACACCAGCGTGGTCGCGGTCGCAGACGAGCTGCTCCCGAGCGTGGTGCAGATCAAGGTGAGCTCGGCGGCCGAATCCGCGACCGGGTCCGGCTTCGTCTTCGACCAGGCCGGCCACGTGGTCACCAACAACCACGTCATCGAGATGGCAACCGACGAGGGTGAGATCAACGTCGTGCTCCAGGGCGGCGCGGAGCGCAGGGCCACAATTGTCGGGCGTTCGCCGTCGTACGACCTGGCGGTGCTCGAGGTCGCGGGCAAATCGCTCGAGCCGGCCAGCTTCGGGCGCTCCGCGGACCTGAAGGTCGGTCAGGCGGTGGTGGCGATCGGCTCACCGCTCGGGTTGTCGAGCACGGTCACCTCCGGCATCGTCAGCGCACTCGACCGGCCGGTGACCGCTGGTGGGGAAGGCGAGAGCTCGTACATCCGCGCGATCCAGACCGACGCGGCGATCAACCCTGGCAACTCCGGCGGCCCGCTGGTCGACCTGGCGGGACGGGTGATCGGAGTCAACTCCGCGATTGCCACGCTCGGGTCGCTGTCGGGCCAAAGTGGCAACATCGGTGTCGGCTTCGCGATCCCGATCGACCAGGTGCGCCGCACCGCGCGCCAGATACTGCAGACCGGCAAGGCGGTGTATCCGGTGATCGGGGCCAGCGTCAACACCGACAGCGACAGCGGCGCCGTGGTCAGCGTCGTCAACCCGGGCACGCCGGCCGAGCGCGCGGGCCTGCGGGAGGGCGACGTCATCGTGAGCATCGACGGTCAGCGCGTGGCCAACGGCATCGAGCTGATCGTGGCGATCCGGGCTCATGTGCCCGGCGACACTGTCGAGCTGCGCTATGAGCGTGACGGGGAGGAACGCGGCACCAGCCTCACCCTCGCCGAACAAGTCGGCTGACCTGTGCGCACCCCCCCTTGCGACGATCCGAGACCTATGACTCGGTAGTCAGGTGGCGTCGGTGTCGTACGGGGGCAGCTCCCCGCTGCGCAGGGGGCGCTTGCCGGCGGGAACGGCCTTCGGCTCCGACTCCATGGCGTCGATGACGTTGCGGCGTACGACCTCGCGGGGATCAAGGTCGCGCAGGTTCAGGTTGCGCAGCTCCTCGAAGTCGTCCCCGAGCTCGCGGGTGAGGTCGCTCTTGGCGTTGTCCATCATCTTGCGAGCGTTGTGCAGGAACCGACCGGCCTGCTTGGCCAGGTCCGGCAGCCGATCCGGTCCAAAGACGAAGACCGCGACGATGATGACGACCAACAACTCGGGCCATCCCATGCCGAACATGCGCTCAGTCTAAAGGCTGGGCCGGCATCGACGGCCTTCGCGCCAGCCACCCGACCAACCGTGGCAGGGGTTTGTGTCCAGAGGTGTCAGAAGTCTCGGATCGTGGCCAGGGGGTTGGCCAGGGGTTGTGACAGGCGGGGCTAGGTCAGCGGGCGGCGGGGGTGAGGCCCAGCTGGCGGCCGGCGAGGCCGCGGGTCCGGCCGCACAGCGCATCGGCGACCCGGAGCAACTCCTGCGCCGCGAGCGACTCGGGTGCCGCTGCGACGATCGGGTCACCGGTGTCGCCGCCTTCCCGCAGTCGCTCGTCGAGCGGGATCCTCCCGAGCACCGGTATGGCATAGCCGAAGCGTTGCGTCAGGGTCCGGGCCACCCGGTCGGCGCCACCGGACCCGAACAGCTCGATCCGGTGGTCGGGGCCGCAGTGCGGGCAGGGCAGGTACGACATGTTCTCGACCACGCCGACGACGCGCTGGTGCATCATCGATGCCATCGTCCCGGCCCTCTCGGCCACCTCCGCCGCGGCCTCCTGCGGCGTGGTGACGACGACCACCTCGGCGTCGGCGAGATGTTGTCCCAGGCTGATCGCCACGTCGCCGGTGCCCGGCGGCAGGTCCAGCAGGAGTATGTCGAGGTCGCCCCAGTAGACGTCGCTGAGCATCTGGACCAGTGCCCGGTCGAGCATCGGTCCCCGCCAGGCGACCACCTGGTCGCGACGCGGCTTGAGCATGCCGATGCTGATGACCTTCATGCCTCGCACGGGCACCGGCATGATCATGTCCTCGACCTGGGTCGGCCGCTGGTCGGCGACGCCGAGCATGCTGGGCACCGAGTGCCCGTAAACGTCGGCATCGACGACTCCGACCCGTAACCCTTGCGAGGCCATGGCCAGGGCAAGGTTGACGGTGACCGACGACTTGCCGACCCCACCCTTGCCGGACGCGACGGCGAACACCTTGGTCAGCGACTCCGGCCGCGCGAAGGGGATCTCGCGCTCGGTGCGGCCGCCCCGCAGCTGCTGCTGCAGACCTTGCCGCTGCTCGGTGCTCATCACCCCCATGTCGACGGCGACACCGGTGACGCCCGAGAGCCGGGAGACGGCGGCGGTCACGTCGCGGGTCAACGTGTCCCGCATCGGGCACGCGGCAACCGTCAGCAACACCGTGACCCGCACTTCGCCGGCTTGGTCGATGCTGACGTCACCGACCATTCCCAGCTCGGTGATCGGCCGCTTGATCTCCGGGTCGTCGACCGACGCGAGCTGTGCGCGGACCTGCTCGACCGAGGGGGTGGTCATGCCGCGATCCTACGGCTGCCCGCCACCTGGTCTCGGGCCGTGAGCGTCGCGGCCGCCGGCCTGGTCACCAGAGCGCGGCTGCTCCTCGAGGTCACCCAGCAGGTTGCGCAGCTCCGAGCGCAGGAAGTCGCGGGTCGCCACCTCACCGAGCCCCTGTCGCAGGCTCGCCACCTCTCGGGCCAGGTACTCCATGTCGGCATGTGCCCGCGCGGTCGCGTCACGGTCCTGGTCCTGGCTGACCCGGTCGCGCGCCTCCTGCCGGTTCTGTGCCAGCAGGATCAGCGGTGCTGCGTACGACGCCTGCAGCGACAAGATCAGCGTCAAGAAGATGAACGGGTACTCGTCGTAGCGGGGTCGGTCCGGGCCGAGCGGTACGTTCCATACCAGCCAGACGATGATCAGCACCGTCATGTAGAACAAGAACCGGGCGGTCCCCATGTTCCGGGCAAACGCCTCGGCGAAGTTGCCGAAGCGCTCCGGGTCGTACGCCGGCCGTCGCACCAGCGGCGAGCGAACGTCGCGCGGGATGTCGAGGCGGCCGCGGCGGTCGTCACGCGCCATGGTCGGCTCTTCCAGCAGCAGCGGCGCCGTCGCGGTCCCGCCAGTCCTCCGGCAGCATGTGGTCGAGCACGTCGTCGACCGTGACGACCCCGACCAGGTGCCCGTTGTCGTCGACCACCGGGCTGGCGACCAGGTTGTACGCCGCCAGCAGCGCCGCAACCTCCTCGAGCGTCGACTCCGGACGCAGCGGCTCGATGTCGTTGTCGATGACCGCGCTGACCAGTGTCGACGGTGGCTCGCGGAGCAGTCGCTGGAAGTGGGCGACGCCGAGGAACCTGCCGGTCGGCGTCTCGAGTGGCGCCCGGCAGACGTACACCATCGCCGCCAGCGACGGGTTGAGCTCCGGATGACGCATCCGGGCCAGCGCGTCGGCGAGCGTCGCGCTCGGCGGCAGGATCACCGGCTCGGTGGTCATCAGCCCGCCGGCGGTCCGCTCCTCGTAGCTGAGCAGCCGGCGTACGTCACGCGCCTCCTCCGGCTCCATCAGCAGCAGCAGTCGTTCGGCGGTCTCGGCAGGCAGCTCGGCGATCAGGTCGGCGGCGTCGTCGGGCGACATCTCCTCGAGTACGTCGGCCGCCCGCTCGGTGTCGAGCCGACCGAGGATCTCGACCTGCTCTTCCTCCGGTAGCTCCTCGAGGACGTCGGCGAGTCGCTCGTCACCCAGTGCGGCGGCGATCTCACCGCGCCGCTTGGGTGACAGGCCCCTCAGCACGTTTGCGAGATCCACCGGCCGCATGCTGTCGAACGTCGCGAGGAGGTTCGACGCGCCTTGGGCGTCCGCCTCGATCGCCAGGCCGACGACGTCACGCCAGTCGACCACATGGCTCTGCCCACGGCGGCGGAGTCGCTTGGAGCCCTCCCGCACCGCGACCTTGGACAAGAACCACTCGCGGTTGCGCCCTTGTTCCATCGCGACGTCGTACACGACGCCCTCCACGCCGTTCTCACGCAGCCGCACGCTGCGGTCGAACAGCTCGCCGAGCACCAGCGTCTCGGTCGCACGCCGCTCGAAGCGGCGCACGTTGACGACCCCGTTGCTGATGACGTGTCCCGGCTCGACCGAGGTCACCCGGGTCATCGGCAGGAAGACGCGACGCCGGCCGAGCACCTCGACCACCAGCGCGAGCACCCGCGGCTGCTGGGAGGCGTGGCGCAACACGACGACGACGTCACGCACCCGGCCCACCTGGTCGCCGGCCGGGTCGTAGACCGGGAGGCCTGCCAGGCGCGCCAGAAAGACTCGGTTCGGTGCGCCGCTCACAGGCGCACAGG
>JACCZI010000055.1 GCA_013696015.1 Nocardioidaceae bacterium | reverse complement strand
TCTTGGTCAGTTCCTTGGGGCCCTTGCCCGGTCGCGGCGAGTGGGGCCAGATGTGCTCGTCCACGCCGAGCACCGCCACCCCCGCGTACCTGGCCGGGTCGTCCGCGAGGTCGATCAGCAACGGCTTGACCGCCTGCCACAGCGTGTGCCAGTCCACCCCGAGCCGCCGCGCGAGGGCCGCGACCGAGGCGGTGTCGCGTTGGATGCAGCTGATCGCCCACCACGCCGCGCGGGTGGTGAGTTTGGCCCGTGCCAGCGCCAGGTCGTGGTCCTCGGTGAACACCCCACCCGGGCACAGCGGCTCGGCGCATCGGTAGCGGCGGACCCGCCACACCAGCTCGACCGCAGCACCGAACGCAGGGATGTCGTGCAACCGGCGAAGCCGGCGACCGTGGCTGGCCGCGAGCACTCCGCAGGCCGGGCAGCCCACCGGTCCCGGATGTGTCTCGACCGTCAAGGACAACCGGTCACGGCGCCAGCCGACATCGATTACATGCACACCGTCGAGGTTGAACAGCGCGTCGACTCGGGCGCAGTAGCCCCCCGGCTGGGTACAACACAACGTAGGCTCGACCATCGTTGAGGTCCTTCACATCGGCCAGCTTGGTCGCTACCGATCCTGAGGGACCTCGACCTCATTTTCCCGCTACCTCAGCACCCGGCGCGCCGCTCAACCCACCCTCAACTCCGAAGAGCCGAGTGGCCCCAGAGTTCGTGGTGCGGAGCGTCAGGCTCAGCCGAGTGGATCAGCCGTGAGGGTCGGTGCAGGGGTCCGACGGCGGTGGCGGTCGCCGGTGGCGTTCCGAGCCGACGACAACACCTACCCCGACCAGGATCACGGCGGTTGCTGCCAGCACCGAGCCGGTGAGGGCCTCGCCGAGCACGATCCAGCCCAAGAAGAGCGCGACCACCGGGTTGACGTAGGCGTACGTCGCCACCAGCGAGATCGGCGCGTTAGCGAGCACCCACACGTACGCGGTGAAGGCCACCAGCGAGCCGAAGACGACGAGGTAGGTCCAGGCGGTCCAGGACCGAGCCGAGTAGGCGCCGAGGTCCAACCGCTCCCCAGACAGCGGCCCCACCACCAGCATCACGGCGCCGCCGGCGAGCATCTCGTACACCGTGGTGACGAACGGGTCGCGCGGCAGCCGGAGCCGTGGTGTCAGCCACGATCCGAACGACCAGCACATCGCGGCGAAGCCGATCAGCAGTGTGGGGCCGAGTGGGATCGTGCCGGTGACGCCGATGGCCGCCACCAGTGCCGCCAGCCCGGCAAAGCCGACCAGGACGCCCACGATCGTCGCCCACCGGGGCCGGTCGCCGGACAGCAGCCGGTACGAAACCACCCACAGCGGCACCGAGGCGATCATCAGCGCCGCGATCCCGGTCGGGGTGCCCAGATCCTCGCCGATGGTGACCAGGCCGTTGCCGGCGGCGGGGAGCAACGCCCCGAGCAGGCTGGCGCCGAGCAGCTGCACCCGGTTCACCGCCAGGCGATGCCATCCGGAGCGGGCGGCGAGCACCAACGCCATGACGATCCCCGCGAGGAAGAACCGCGCCCCGGCCGAGGTCAGCGACGGCATCGTCTCGACGACGATCCCGATCGCAAGGTATGTCGAGCCCCAGACGACGTAGACGATGCCGAGCGCGACGGCGACTGCGGCCGGCCGGGTGACGGTCGGGGCGGTCGGTCGCCGGGCCGCGTCGACAGTCATGACGGTCCTATGGCAGGGAGGGAGCTGGGGAACATCGCCAGCCTAGGCGCAGACCGAGGCGTGCGTCGCGCGGGATTGCGCCATCACCATGACCTGTCACTGCCAAATCAGGCCATGACCTGATGTCGCAGTGACAAGTGCGGGAGGCGGTCTACTCTGGCTGAGACACAACGGCCCCGAAGGAGTGCAGGTGAGCGACCCCGAGCTCGGCGACGTATTCGGGCCGTCAGGCGACGGCGACGATCCGGAGCTCGTTCAGCTGCTGACACCGGAGGGTGAGCGCCGCGAGCACCCCGACTACGCCGCCGACCTCGACGACGAGGCGATTGCGGGCCTCTATCGCGATCTGGTCCTGACCCGGCGCATCGACACCGAGGCCACGGCGCTGCAGCGGCAGGGAGAGCTGGGCATCTGGGCCTCGCTGCTCGGCCAGGAGGCCGCCCAGATCGGTTCGGGCCGGGCGATGCTGCCGCAGGACTTCGCGTTCCCGACGTACCGCGAGCACGGTGTGGCCTGGTGCCGCGGCGTCGACCCGTTGTACCTCCTGGGTCTGTTCCGCGGGGTCGACCAGGGAGGATGGGACCCGCGGGAGACCGGCTTCGGGCTGTACACGATCGTCATCGGAGCGCAGACCCTGCACGCCACCGGCTACGCCATGGGGTTGCAGCGCGACGGCGTCGTCGGCTCCGGCGACGAGAGCAGGGACGCCGGCGTGATCGCGTACTTCGGAGACGGCGCCACCAGCCAGGGCGACGTCAACGAGGCGTTCATCTGGGCCAGCGTGTTCAACGCCCCGGTCGTCTTCTTCTGCCAGAACAACCAGTGGGCGATCTCGGAGCCGATCGAGCGCCAGACCCGGATCCCGCTCTACCAGCGCGCGCTGGGCTTCGGGTTCCCGGGTGTCCGCGTCGACGGCAACGACGTGCTCGCCTGCTACGCCGTGACGCAGGCCGCGCTGCGACGGGCCCGCGAGGGCAGCGGGCCGACGTTCGTCGAGGCGTACACCTACCGCATGGGTGCCCACACCACGTCGGACGACCCGACCCGCTACCGGCTCAACGACGAGCTCGACCGATGGAAGGCCAAAGACCCGATCGCCCGCGTCAAGGCCTACCTCCACACCACCACGGCCGCCGACGACCAGTTCTTCGAGGGCGTCGAGCAGGAGGCCGACGAGCTCGCCACACACGTGCGCGAGGGCTGCCTCGGCATGCCCGACCCGCACGTGCTCGACATCTTCGACCAGGTGTACGCCGAGCAGACACCGGAGCTCGCGGAGCAGAAGGAGCAGTACGCCGCGTACCTAAGCTCCTTCGAGGGGGCGCACTGACGATGGCGCAGATCACGATGGCGAAGGCGCTTACAAACGGACTGCGCGCTGCGATGGAGGCAGACCCAACGGTCTTGATCATGGGGGAGGACGTCGGCAAGCTCGGTGGCGTCTTCCGGGTCACCGACGGGCTGCAGAAGGACTTCGGCGAGGAACGCGTCATCGACACCCCGTTGGCCGAGTCCGGCATCCTCGGCACCGCCGTCGGGCTGGCGATGCGCGGCTACCGCCCGGTCTGCGAGATCCAGTTCGACGGCTTCGTCTACCCCGCGTACGACCAAATCGTCAGCCAGGTGGCGAAGCTGCACTTTCGCAGTCAGGGCAAGCTGCCGATGCCCATCGTGGTCCGCATCCCCTTCGGCGGTGGCATCGGCGCGGTCGAGCACCACTCCGAGAGCCCCGAGGCACAGTTCGCCCACACGGCCGGGCTCAAGGTCGTCGCGGTGGCAAACCCGGTCGACGCCTACTGGATGATCCAGCAGGCCGTAGCCAGCGACGACCCGGTGGTCTTCTTCGAGCCGAAACGCCGCTACTGGGAAAAGGCCGAGCTCGACGAGAGCGTCGAACCGGTGCCCCTGCACAGCTCGCGGGTGGTGCGCGAGGGCAACGACGTGACCGTGCTGACGTACGGGCCGATGGTCAAGACGGCGCTGGAGGCGGCCATCGCGGCCAGCGAGGAGGGGCGCAGCCTCGAGGTCATCGACCTGCGGACACTGTCGCCACTCGACATGGGACCGGTGGCGGCGTCGGTACGCAAGACCGGCCACGTCGTCGTCGTGCACGAGGCGGTGGTGAACCTGGGTATGGGCGCCGAGATCGCGGCGCGGATCAGCGAGTCCTGCTTCTACTCCCTGGAGGCGCCGGTGCTGCGCGTCGGAGGCTTCGACACGCCGTACCCGCCGAGCCGGGTCGAGGAGGAGTACCTGCCCGATCTCGACCGGGTGCTCGACGCCGTCGACCGCTCGCTGGCGTTTTGAGGGGAGGGCTCGGCATGGCAGAGGTCAAGCAGTTCAAGCTCCCCGACGTGGGTGAGGGTCTGACCGAGGCCGACATCGTCAGCTGGAAGGTCAAGCTGGGCGACACCGTCAAGGTCAATGACATCATCGTCGAGATCGAGACGGCCAAGTCGCTGGTCGAGCTGCCGTGCCCGTACGCCGGGACGGTGGCCGAGCTGCTGGTCGGCGAAGGCGAGACGGTCGCAGTCGGCACGCCGATCATCGCGGTGTCAAGCGGCGCGGGGGCACCGAGGGAGGACCTGGTGCCGTCGCCGCCCGAGGACGCGGCAGTCGAGCCCGGCCTGATCGGCGGCCCGGCTCCGGGGGGCCGGACCTCGGTGCTGGTCGGGTACGGGCCGAAGACCACCGAGGCCAAGCGCCGTCCACGCAAGGGACGGGCGGTGCCCGGCGAGCCGGCTCCTGCCGCTGCGCAGCAAAACCTGCAGACGGCGTTCGGCGCTGCCGAGACGCAGTCGCCCGAGGTGACGGTGGAGGACGCGGAGCCTGCCATTCCTGCCATCACCCGAGACGATTCGGATGCTCCCGGCGCCGCACCCGCGCGCGTGCTGGCCAAACCGCCGGTCCGCAAGCTGGCCAAGGATCTCGGCGTCGACCTCAGCGAGGTCACGCCCACCGGTCCGGGCGGGGTGGTCACTCGCTCGGACATCGAGGCGCACGCGAACGGCTCGGCGACCCGGACCGTGGGCCGCCCTTCTGACGAGAGCGAGACCCGCGTCCCGGTCAAGGGCGTGCGCAAGATGACCGCGCAGGCGATGGTGTCGAGCGCGTTCACAGCGCCGCACGTGACCGAGTGGATTACCGTCGACGTGACCCGCACGATGAGCTTCGTGCGACGGTTGCGCCGGCACCGCGACTTCCGAGACGTACGGATCTCTCCGCTGCTGGTGGTGGCCAAGGCGGTGTGCCTGGCGGCGCGGCGTACTCCTGAGGTCAATGCCACCTGGGACGAGTCGGCGCAGGAGATCGTGCTCAAGCACTACGTCAACCTGGGTATCGCCGCCGCGACACCACGCGGGTTGGTCGTGCCGAACATCAAGGACGCTGACGGCCTGAGCCTGCGTGAGCTGGCTGTGGCCCTGGTCGAGCTGGTGCGGGTGGCGCGCGAGGGCAAGACGCAGCCGGCCGAGATGAGCGGTGGGACCTTCACGATCACCAATGTCGGCGTCTTCGGCGTCGACTCCGGTACGCCGATCCTCAATCCTGGTGAAACGGGGATCATCGCGTTCGGTGCGGTGCGCAAGCAGCCGTGGGTGGTCCGGGGTCGCATCCGCCCGCGCGACGTCACGACACTGGCGTTGTCGTTCGACCACCGCGTGGTCGACGGGGCGCAGGGCTCTCGGTTCCTCGCAGATGTGGCCGCCATCCTGGAGGACCCGGCGGCGGCGCTGCTGTTCTGACAGGTGCTCGAAGCCACCGACCTGGGCACTTCCAATTACTGAGCGACGCTCCCAACGGGTTCCAACCCATTGGGAGTGCCCCTATCCCATGTGAACATGGGAAAGAGACACGGGCGGCATCAGGCGCCCGGGGTCAGACGAGTGGGCCGCCGATCTCGCGCGATGTGCCGCGGAACTCCGCAACCACGGTGTCGCCGCTTCGTGCGACCACGTCGTAGATGCCGTTGCGCCCCGTGCGCTGGCGTTCGACCGCCTCGGCGACCAGCAGGTCACCCTCGCGTACGGCGGCGAGGTAGTGGATGTCGCAGCGGAACGCCACCGTGCGCCGGTTGTAGGTGTTGCAGGCGAACGCGAACGCCGAGTCGGCCAGCGCAAACGTGAACCCGCCGTGCCCGATCCCGTGCCCATTGGTCATGTCGGCGCGCACCGTCATCTCGAGCACTGCGCGGCCCGGGCCGACGTCGACGATGCGCATACCCAGTGCCTGGCTGGCCTGATCGTCGTTCCACATCGCATCGGCGCAGGCGCGGGCGAGTGCGGTCGGGTCGTTCACGCCAGCTCCTTGACCAACATGGCGCAGATCTTGCCGTTCGGCTGGCGGAGCCGGCCAACCTCGGCGTACCCGCGACGGCGGTGGAAGGCCAGCGACACCTCGTTGGGCGGTTCGGCGTACACCTCGGCGGTCAGCCGGCCGTGCTCCCGGGCGCGCTCCTCGGCCGTGTCATAGATCAGCGACCCGACCCCGCTGCGTCGGTACGCGGGCGCCACCACGATCCGGTCGAGGTAGCCGAAGTCGTCATAGCGTTGCCCGAACCAGCCGTAGTTGACGCTGTCGTACGCCGTTCCGGGCAGGAGTGTGATCGCGAAGCCGGCCAGCTCACCGGCGTCGTCAGCGACCAGGCCCCGGTCGGCGATGCCGATCAGCCAGGCCAGCCGGTCGGCGTCCAGCTCGCCCACCCCGTCGAGGTTCGACTGGTTCAGCGCCAGGACGGCCGCTGCGTCGGTGGCGTCGTACGGGCGCAGGCGCATGCGCGCCATGGTGGCAGACTGCGTCGGTGACCTCTGCATCGTCCGACTTCGCGGACCGCCATCGTGAACTGCTCGAGCAGGCGCTCGTCGCGATCCGCAAACGGGACTACTTCTCGGCGTATCCCGAGTCGCCCAGCCCGAAGGTGTACGGCGAGCGTGCGGCCGCTGACGGCAGCGCGGCGTTCGAGGCCTGGCGGGGCCAGACGTTCCCGGTGTCGACACCAGGTGCCGACGGCGGGGTGGCAACCGAGACGTCGCCGTTCGGCTTCCCGCTCGAGGTCACCTACCCACGCGTCCGGCCCGAAGGGGTCGACACGTTGCTGCAGACGGCCGCGGCGGGCATGCCGGCCTGGCGTGACGTCGGGCCGGATGCCCGGACGGGGGTATGCCTCGAGATCCTGGCCCGACTGCACGCGCGCGTGTTCGAGCTCGCCAACGCGGTGATGCACACTTCGGGTCAGGCGTTCGTGATGGCGTTCCAGGCCGGTGGGGCGCATGCTCTCGATCGGGCGCTGGAGGCGGTCGCGTACTCGTACGACGAGATGACCCGTCACCCGGCCACGGCGGTCTGGGAGAAGCCGGGTCGTGGCGAGCCGCTCCGGCTGGAGAAGACGTACACGGTCGTGCCGCGCGGGGTCGCGTTGTCGATCGGATGCAACACGTTCCCGACCTGGAACTCCTGGCCAGGCATCTTCGCCTCCCTGGTATGCGGCAACCCGGTTGTGATCAAGCCGCATCCGCGGGCGGTGCTGCCGCTGGCGATCACCGTGCAGGTGTGCCAGGAGGTGCTCGCCGAGGCTGGCCTTTCTGCGGACGTGGTGACGCTGGCGGCCGAGGATCCCGCCGACGGGCTGGCTGCGACGCTGGCAGTGCGGCCGGAGGTGCGGCTGGTCGACTTCACCGGGTCCAGCGCCTTTGGCGACTGGCTGGAGACACACGCAGCGCAAGCCGTCGTGTTCACCGAGAAGGCCGGCGTGAACTCCGTCGTGATCGACTCGACCGACTCGTTCCGTGGGATGTGCTTCAACCTGGCGTTCTCGCTGGCGCTGTACACCGGGCAGATGTGCACCGCCCCGCAGAACTTGTTCGTCCCCGCCGGCGGCATCGAAACCGACGAGGGGCACATGTCGTACGACGACGTGGCTGCCGGGATCGGTGCAGCGCTGGACAAGTTGCTCGGTGACGACGCCAAGGCGGTCGAGCTGCTCGGTGCCGTCGTCAACCCCGGTGTGCTCGAGCGACTCGATGCCGCGCCGTCGCGGGGGCGGGTGCTGGTGGAGTCGCGGGCGGTGACGCACCCGGCACACCCGGACGCCGTCGTACGCACGCCGTTGCTGCTCGGGCTGGACCTCGATGATGGCGAGCTGTACGCGGAGGAATGCTTCGGCCCTGTGGCGTACCTCATCGCCACGCCGTCGACGACCGAGTCGATCGAGACGTTCCGGCGTACGGCGCGTGAGCGCGGTGCGATGACGGCCTCGGTCTACACGACCGATGAGGGGGTGCTCGCCGCGATGCGATCGGCGTCACTCGACGGTGGTGTGGCGCTGAGCGAGAACCTGACCGGTCAGGTGTTCGTGAACCAGTCGGCGGCGTTCTCGGACTTCCACGGGACGGGCGCGAACCCTGCGGCGAACTCGTCGTACACCGACGCCGCCTACGTCGCGTCCCGGTTCCGCATCGTCCAGTCCCGCCGCCACACCTGACCCCCCGGCCGCTCCTTTCACCGACTTGTCACTGCGACGCCAGGTCATAGCTTGGTCTCGCAGTGACAAGTCGCGGGATCAGTCGCGGAACGCCGGCGAGCTCGAGGTCGGCAGCGAGCTCAGCAGGCTGGAGTCGCAGCTCGTGAGCACCACAGCGCAGGACATACCGACCCGGCTTGAACAGTTGCCTGCCGCGTTTCATGTCCTCCGTCCAGTACGCAACCGCGATGTGATGGGCACCGTCCACTTCGAGCACAAGGACCGAACCGTCGAGGAGACGCCACTCGGCATCGAGGTAGCGCTTCTTACCTCGGGCATCTCGCCGGATTGCCTGCTGCTCAGGTGGCTGGAGTCGATGCTTGCGGCAGAACCGGACCAAGTCGATCTCACTCAATGCTTGGGATCCTCCTACGATGTCGTGCACGGCCAGCCGCATGTGGGCGACATGGCGAACCTGACCAACTGTTCGCAGCTCCGCAAGCAATCTGTCCGCCGTGGTCAGCCGTTGTTGTACCGAGGCAGCAAGGAGTGCGTAGACGAATCGCGGCCGCCGTTGCCAGGCTCCGCGGTCAATGACGGACCTCTCGAGCCCCGTCACCGGCAGACCCGCTCGCATCACGATATGTTCCGGTCGCAGTCGTCTCGACTCGTGCACTACCAAGCCCGGAAGGGGTGGAACGGTCGACGCGCGAGGCGTGAGCACGTGGATCTGGTCGTCATCGCAGAAGCCTTGGAGCCCATGCACCTCCAGTGCCGTGGCTGCGGCAAGGCACCCCTTGTCGCCCACGTGCAGCGCGGCGGCGTGGCGAAGCTGCAATCGAGTCGGTTCACAGTTGCGCAGCAACACGGTCAGGGGGCCGTACTCCGACCAGCGCCTGGCCGCTAGCTGTGCTTCCAAATCGCCCCAGGTGAGGCCGACCTGGCGTAACTGCTCGCGCGAGACGACTCCGGCCTGTCGAACCGACAGTGCCCGCAGGCCCGGCCAGCGGTCGACATCTGCCGCCGGAGGTGGCAGCGAATCCGGATAGGTTGACATGTTCGCAGTTTCGCCGGCGTCCGTGCGGATCGGGCAAGCTCGTGACCACTGTGGACAGCCCGCCCCCGTCCATCGCGAGTTGTCACTGTCACGCCAGGTCATGGCCTGATCTGGAAGTGACAAGTCGATGGGGGCGCACGTGCGGATGACTGGGGGACGAGATGGCGTGCGGGGCGAGTCGATGGCAGGGTCGTGGGCATGGGACTCCTCATCAACCAGGTCAACTTCGACGCCCACGACCCGTACGAGCTCGGATCGTTCTGGGCCACCGCCGTCGGCAGCTCACTCCAGGACGATGACGAGCCGGGCGATCCCGCGGCCATGGTGTTTGTGTCGAGCGTCGCCGGTGGAACCGTCGGCCTGCTGTTCGAGCAGGTGCCGGACGACAAGGTCGCCAAGAACCGCGTGCATCTGGACGTGTGGCCCACCGACCGCACCCGTGACGAAGAGGTCGAACACCTCGTCGGGCTCGGCGCCTCGGTAGTGGCGGACCGTCGCCGGCCGGACGGCACCGGCTGGGTGGTCATGGCCGACCCCGAGGGCAACGAGTTCTGCGTCGAACGCAGCGCCGCCGAGCGCGACTGATCGCGCCGGGCTGGACAGGCTCGGTGCTAGACTCCGTGTGACGGCCCCGACTGGGGCCCTTCTTGCGCCCGTCTGCAGATCGATCCAGAGTCGTGCGGCCGTGCCCCGCCGAACCATGACCTGGAGACACCCGTGTCCGTGAACACCTCTGCTGCGCCTGTGCGGGCGCCGACCGGCTTTGCCCGGCTCGGCCTCGCCCCGGCACTGATCCGCGCCCTCGACCGACAGGGCATTACCGCACCGACCCCGGTCCAAACGGCCGTCATCCCCGACGCGTTGTCCGGTCGAGACATCCTCGCCCGAGCCCGTACCGGGTCCGGGAAGACGCTGGCGTTCGGGCTGCCCCTAGTCGCCCGCCTGGCCGGCGGTCGGACGAGTCCCAAGGCCCCCCGCGCGCTGGTCATCGTGCCGACGCGGGAGCTCGCGCTGCAGGTGCGCAAGGCGATGGAGCCGATCGCGGACGCGGCTCGGCTGCGGATGGCCACCGTGTACGGCGGGACGTCGTACGACACCCAGATCCGCCGGCTGCGCGCCGGCGCCGACATCGTGGTCGCCACCCCTGGCCGCCTCGACGACCTGATCCGCCGCGGCGCCTGCCGTCTCGATGCCGTGGAGATTGCGGTGCTCGACGAGGCAGACCACCTCTGCGATCTCGGCTTCTACCCTGCCGTCGATGCGCTGCTGCGTCAGACGCCCACGGGCGGGCAGCGGATGCTGCTGTCGGCAACCCTTGACGGCGACGTCGACCGGCTGGTGCGGACACACCTCGACGCACCGGTCCGCCATGAGGTGGATCCGGGTGACGGAGTGGCGAGCACCATGACGCACCACGTCCTCGTCGTCGGTCCCGCCGGGAAGCGTGAGGCGACCGCGGCGTTGCTGCTCGCAAACCCGCGCTCGATCGTCTTCACCCGCACCCGGCACGGCGCCAGCGCCTTGGCCAAGCAGCTGTGCGCAGCCGGCGTCGGCGCCGTAGACCTGCACGGGAGCCTCACGCAGCGGGCTCGGGAGCGAAACCTGCAGAAGTTCAAGACGGGCCAGGCCACCGTGGTGGTCGCCACCGACGTGGCTGCCCGCGGCATCCACGTCGACCACGTCGGCCTCGTCGTGCACTACGACGTGCCCACGGTGGCGAAGGCATACCTTCACCGCTCGGGCCGCACCGCACGGGCGGGCGAGAGCGGCGCGGTTGTCACGGTGACCACCCTGGACGCCGTCGACGCCGTCGTACGCCTACAGCAGGCAGCCGGCGTCGCGGCTCGGCTCCACGACGTACGGACCGCTCCACGGCCGATGACAGTCGGTGCGCTGGCAGGTTCAGGTCAACCGGCCCAGCCGGTGGCAAACGGCCCACGCGCCGGGCGCCCGGGTCGCAACACCGGGCGGCCCACATCGCGACGGGCGGGCCGCGGC
>JACCZI010000241.1 GCA_013696015.1 Nocardioidaceae bacterium | reverse complement strand
GATGCCGCCATTGGCTAGTCCGGCCGGCGCCGCGCGCTGGGCAGCAGGGCCGCATCACCGAACCGGCTTCGCACGTACACGTCGAACGAGCCGTTGGTGTCACCCGCTACCAGAGACGCCGATGATGATGTGAACGCGATGTGGCGTCCGTCTGCCGAGATCGCTCGACGAAACTCAATCCATCGCCTTGCCGCGGGACGTGAACTCCACGATATTCAGGTAGTAGCCGGGGCGATCGTAGTCGGCCGTGACCGTTCCACGCAGCGCGGAGCCAGTGCCTTGCTGAGGTTGCATCTGAGCAACCAGGTCGCGGATCTCATTCACCCGGGACGTCTTGAACTCGATGATCTGCACGAACCCAGCCACGACACTCTCCGATTCCCGATGCGCAGCCCCATGCCGGCTGTCTCCTACGTCGGAGCATCCCCTGTCTCACGCCTGGCTGTCCAACGCCGCTACGACGTGGCCGGTAACCGGCTAGAAACCGCCCGCGAACACGCCCGCCACCAGCGACAGCACGACAAGCATCGCCACACTCAACAAGACCAACAGGCGCAACAGCGCCGCTTCGCTCGTTGCCTGATATTCGACGCTCGTGCGCCGATAGTCACCTATCCACTGGTTCACCCAGCCGTCGACCTTGCTACCCCAGATAGACACAACACCAAGGTGACATGGCTGTCCGTGGCGGCGTGGCCGAATCATGGATCAGCCCGCTGGCGACAGCGACACCACACGAATGCCGGCTGCCAGGAGCGTCTGGGTCGTGCCTGCGTGTGTGGTGCCGCTCAGCACCACGCTCGCTCGAGGCGGTGGCGCAGCGTTTGACGCGGCTTCGTCAGGTGCCGGATCGCGTCCTCGAAGCCGTCGACGTCGGGGCGCCCGGAGGACCTGCCCTGAGGCCGCGTCCGGCTCCCATCAGGGTGAAGTGCCACCGCCGCGAAGCCCGGAGGGAGCACCCACTGAGGTCACCGCCGCAGGGGCCGCGCGGGCCATCACCGGGGCTGCTGAGTGGGCGAGCACATCAGCCGGCTCGATGACAACCACTCCGGTCGCCACGGGCAACCCCTTTCGCCGACACGCGGATGTTGGTCGTCAGATGACCGTAATGAGGTCGTCAGGTCCGACCGTACTGAGGAGGTCGGCCTTCCCCATCGGGTGACGCGGTACTCCACTGGATGGCTTCGAGGTTCACCTGGTAAGCCGGTCTCAGTAGACCCGCGGCGTGCCAACCTTGTGATTACTCAGCGTCATCAGACGTTACTCTCAGTATCCAGGAGTTTCGGATGGTCGGTTCCGCCACCAGCATGTTGCCCGCCCTCGTGCTCACGCCCACGGTGTCCGAGCGCCACGTGCTCAACCGGTTCAGCTTCGGCTGCACCCCGGAGCTGGCTGCCGAGGCCACCGCCGCCGGTGGACCGGGCGCCTGGTTCGAGCACCAGTTGTCGCCCGCCGCCATCCCCGACCCGTTCGCCGACGCGCTGCTGTCTTGGTGGCCTAACCTGTCGAAGCTGCCGGGTGAGCTGCAGGCGGCCAACAACGCCGGCACGCTGAGCAGTCTCGACGTGTCGAGCGACCTCGTCCGATGGTCGGTGATGCGCCGTGCGTACAGCAAGCGGCAGTTGCTCGAGGTCATGACCGCATTTTGGCTCGACCACCTCCACGTCACGGTGCACACCGGAGGAACCTGGGCGGTGCGGATCGAGCACGACACAATTGTGCGCCGCAATGCGCTTGGCCGCTTCGAGGACATGTTGATGCAGGCGGTGCTCGGCCGGGCCATCGGGTGCTATCTCGACAACTCCAAGTCGACCGCACGGCGGCTGAACGAAAACCTCGGACGCGAGCTGCTGGAGCTGCACACCATGGGCAGAGAGTCGGGATACGGCGAGCGCGACGTGCTCGATTGCGCCCGCATCCTCACCGGTTACCGGATCGACCGGGCCGGCACCTGGGACGCCTGGTACGCGCCGAGCGACCACTGGGTCGGGCCGGTTCGGGTGCTCGACTTCAGCCATGCCAACGCGAGCGCTGACGGCCGGCCAGTGGCCGAGGCGCTCCTGCGCTACCTGGCTCACCACCCGGCCACTGCCCAACGGATCGCACTTAAGTTGTGTCGCCGCTTCGTCTCCGACGCACCGAGCAACGGCCTCGTGGACACCGTGGCTCAGGCATACCTCGACTCCGGCACCGACATCTCGACGACGCTGCGTACGCTCGTCAGACACCCTGAATTTGAGTCCGCGGTCGACGTCAAGACCCGTACCCCGGTCGAGGACTGCATCGCGACGT
The DNA here is from genome assembly GCA_013696015.1 of Nocardioidaceae bacterium. GTDB lineage: Bacteria > Actinomycetota > Actinomycetes > Propionibacteriales > Nocardioidaceae > JACCYJ01. The sequence goes on along the minus strand of JACCZI010000241.1, from coordinate 588 downwards.
GGCGGGCGCTCGGCATGAGGCCGACGAAGCCGACCAGGCAGAGCGACTTCGCGCAGTACTGCACGATTCAGCTCGGGACGGCCGGTCAACGCCCGTTCGACTGGCCGCGGCCGGACGGCCCGCCGGACGTCGGCGAAGCATGGTCGTCTGTGAGCCGGCTGCTGTCCCTGTGGGGCCTTCACTACGGCATGGCAGGCCGCTACCAACCCACGACGGGCGTCAGCTTCCGCAGCCCCGAGTCGTGGCTGCCGTCGCTGCCAGCCACGCTCGCGGAGGTCATCGACCACGTGTGCCGACAGCTGCTTTGCCGCCCCGCAGACGCCCGGCTGACTTCAGTCGTGGCGCAGCGGATCGCGTTGTCACCCGACACCCGGATCAGCACGTTCGACGATCTGCGCTCGTGGCGTCTTCCGCGGCTGCTGGCCGCAGTGCTGGACACTCCCGAGCACATGAGCCGCTGAGGAGCCGCCGCCATGCCCCATCTGACCTCTGCCGAACGCGACTGCGGCTGCTCCGACTACCGCGTCTCGCGCCGAAGCCTGCTACGCGCCACTGCCGCCTTCACCGGCGCCGCCATCACCACGAGCC
>JACCZI010000203.1 GCA_013696015.1 Nocardioidaceae bacterium | reverse complement strand
TGATGCGGTCGGCGATGTCCCGGTCGTACGCGTCGGGCCAGAAGTCCTCACCCACACCCTCCACCAGGTAGGGACGGCCGCTGCCGCCGGAGTAGACCGAGCCGACCGGGTCGGCACCGATGACCTGCACCCGCCCGTCGCTGACCTGCTTGAGGTAGCGACCGGTGCCGCTGATCGTGCCGCCGGTCCCGACGCCGGTCACGAAGTGCGTGATACGCCCCTGTGTCTGCCGCCAGATCTCCGGGCCGGTCGTCTCGAAGTGCGAACGTGGGTTGTGCGGGTTGGAGTACTGGTCGGGCTTCCAGGCGCCGTCGATCTCGGTGACCAGCCGGTCCGAGACGCTGTAGTAGGAGCTCGGGTGGTCCGGCGCCACGGCCGTCGGGCACACGACGACGTCGGCGCCGTACGCCTTGAGCACGTTGATCTTGTCGACGCCGACCTTGTCGGGACACACGAAGACGCAGGAGTAGCCGCGAGCCTGCGCCACCATCGCCAAGCCGACCCCGGTGTTGCCGCTGGTAGGCTCCACGATGGTCCCACCGGGGCGCAGCCGGCCCTCGGTTTCGGCCGCCTCGACCATCCGCAGCGCGATCCGGTCCTTGACGCTGCCCCCGGGGTTGAAATACTCCACCTTCGCCAGCACGATCCCGGGTGCGCCGTCGGTGACTGCGGTCAGCCGCACCAGTGGGGTGTTGCCGATCAGGTCGAGCAGTGAGTCCGCGTACTCCATCCCGCCAGGGTAGGCGCTGTCTCGACCCGACCGGGGCAGGTGCACGGCATCATGAATGGCAGGGCATCACATCCGAGCGCGCCGGGAGGCTACGCCGTGAGCAAGGCCAGCGCCGCACGCCGGCTCGTCACGGCCGCCGCGTACGGGGGCGGTGGCCTCGGTGTCTTGGGTGGAGCTCTGTACGGGCTGGTCAAGGTGGAGGCGATGTTGGCCCGGCGCACCATCGGTCCGGCCAAGGACGCGCCGCCGCCCGTCGCAGACGGTGTCTACGGCGCCTATCTGCCGGGCGAGGCGGTCTCGCTGCTGCTGCTCGGGGACTCGGCGGCCGCCGGCTACGGGATGACCGACGCCTTGGACACCCCGGGGGCGCTGATGGGCCAGGGTCTGGCCGGGATCGTCGGTCGGCCGGTGCGGATCACCTGCCGGGCCTTCGTCGGCGCCCGCACCGCATCCCTCGACAGGCAGATCACCGACGGTCTGCGCTCCGCACCGGTCCTGGCCGTGATCATCATCGGAGCGAACGACGTGACCCACTCCGTACGCCCGTCCGAGGCGGTGCGGCTGCTGGCTCGGGCAGTCCGCCGGTTGCACACCAACGGATGCGAGGTCGTGGTGGGAACCTGCCCGGACCTGGGCACCATCGGCCCGATCGCACCGCCGCTGCGGCAGCTGGCGCGGGTGTGGAGCCATCGCATGGCAGCCGCGCAAACCATCACCACGGTCGAGGCCGGTGGACGCTCGGTGTCGCTCGGACAGCTGCTCGGTCAGGAGTTCGCAGCGGCACCGCACGAGCTGTTCGGCGCGGACCGCTTCCATCCCTCGCGGGCAGGCTACGCCAGGATGGTGGCGGCCCTGCTGCCGTCGGTGGCTGACGCCTTGGGCGTCCGCACTGTCGACGACGAGTGGCTGGACAGCATGGCCGGCGAGGGTGTGCTGCCCGTCTCGTTCGCCGCGGCGCAGGCAGCCGATGTCGCTGGGACCGAGGTCACGGCCACGTCGGTCGCCGGCAGCGACCGCGGCCCGCGCGGCCGCTGGGCGCAGATCCGACGCCGCCGCCGCGCCGAGGTGCCGCAGCCGTCCGCGCCAACCGCGGACATCCCGAGGTGAGCCTTTCGGGGAGGGTTGCCCTCCCCTGCGCCATGCGGCACTCTCGTTGCACGAGGCCGAAGGAGGCACCAATGGGGTTGAACCACTCCGAAGAAACGCATCAGATGCTGGTCGCTCGAGTTCCCCAGGCGACCGGCAAGGATCTTCCCGAGTGGTTCCAGCACCTGGAGCTCGGACCGGCTTTCGGCCGCTTCGAGGACCGGGTCAACTGGTTGCGTGACGAGTACGGACTGTCCCATGGGCACGCCACGGCGATCGTGCACGAGCACGCGCTGCGGCGTTCCCGTCGTTCCTTCAGCTGAACCCCGCGTACAAGGATCTTCCGGGGTCGTGGTGCCCCCGACCAGCCGCCACCCCTAACCATCCCGTGACGGCCGGTGCGTTCCAGGCGGTCAGTCGTTGCCGCGCAGGATCGCCAGGATCCGCAGCATCTCGATGTAGATCCACACGATCGTGACGGTGAGGCCGAAGGCCGCGCGCCACGACTCGCGCTCCGGGGCACCCGCGGCGACGGCCCGCTCCACGAAGTCGAAGTCGAGGATGAGCATGAGCACTCCGAGCACGACGCCGACGACGCTGGAGATCAGACCCAACGTGCCAAAGCCGTTGAAGCCGAACGACGACCCGAAGAAGCCCATCACCAGGTCGAGCATCGACACGGCCACGAAGCCGAACATCGCGGCGACGACACCACGACGGAACTTGTCGGTGACCTTGATGTCGAGCACCTTGTAGGCGGTCAACGTTCCTGCGAACGCTGCGACCGTGCCAAGCGTGGCGCCGACCACGACGCCGTCGTACATGGTCTCGAAGATCTTCGAGATCCCGCCGATGAACACGCCCTCCGCGACCGCGTACGCGAGCACCAACGCCGGGCTGATGACGCGCTTGAAGCTGTTCACCATTGCGAGCACGAAGCCGATGAGCGCGCCAGCCATGGCCAGACCGATGAGCGGACCAGCGTCCGCCTCGTACGTCAGGTCGCCGCTCAGGACCCACGTCGCGGCGGCCGCCACGATGAGGACGCCGAGCGTGATCGCGGTCTTCTGCACCACCGAGTCGATGGTGATCCGACCGGTGTCGATCGCCGTCGACTGACCCGGCCCACCAGTGCGCCAAGACGATGGGTCGGTATAACCGGGGGTGGGCTGCCCGTAGCCCGCAGCGGGACCGCTGCCCGGATAGGTCGGGTTCCCGTACGCGTTCGCGCTGCGCCCGTTGAAGGTGTCGCTGCGCGCGAAGACCGGGTTACTGCTCTGCATCATTCCTCCGTGGGTGGAGCTCGTCTTGAGTCCCGTACCGCCAAGAGTACCGGGGTCGCACGGGCGGCCGGAGTTGTCCGCCCGACAGGCCTCACCGTTGTCACCGCTGCGGGGTCTAGAGGCCGGGCGCTGCTGGTTGCTTGGGCGCGGGAGGGCCGACCCCGGCTGCAAAGGTGGAGCCTTGCGGCCGGGGTCGGCATGCCCCGAGATCCCGAGATGCCCCCGAGATCTGCCCCGAGATCTGCCCCGAGATGTTCCCGAGCTCCCGAGTGACTGTTTCAACGATGAAGGCCGACAGGAGTTACGGGCACATAGAAAAAACTTCCGCCTCCCGAGAACGAAACCACGGTGAATCGCATCTTTACCTGCGACGCCGCCGAGAGCACAGCCACCGATGAAGGGCACTCTGGTCGTGCCGTGGCATCTGCAAGGTGGCCGGGGGCGGGGAAGCCTAGCCCGCGCGCTCACCATGCCGCCGGCGAACCATCGGCAACTCCGGCGTG
>JACCZI010000183.1 GCA_013696015.1 Nocardioidaceae bacterium | reverse complement strand
CTCATCGACCGGGGCATCACCGTCAACTGCATCAACCCCGGCCCCACAGACACGGGGTGGGCCGGAGACGACACCGGGCAGCTGGTGCGCAACGCCATGCCGAGACGGCGGTGGAACAGTCCGGAGGAAGCCGCCGCGGTCGTCATGTGGCTGCTCAGCTCCGATTCGGCGACCGTGACCGGTCAGGTGATCAATGCCGAAGGCGGCTTCCGTCGACACCGCCTTGGCATGGACTGAGCGCCTCACCGCGGGCGGCCAGCGCGGGTCAGGAGCACCTACCTTCGATGTGAGCCCATGTCGGTGGTGCCGTCGTGCGGGTGGGCTGCTTCTGGGCTGCGTGACGTTGCCGAAGTCGTCGCGACTGCTGGCGGTCACTGGCCGCCGTCACACGCTCCCGGTGCGCCCTCGCTGCGGGCTGGGAGCGTCACGATGACTTCCCCTCCGACGTCGCGTCGACCGGCGGCGATGGCCGACTTGTACGACGCTGTGTTGTCGAGGTGGATGGTGCCGAGCAAGAACCAGTCATCTGGTGCGTGAAGCTGTTGCGCGAGCAGGGTGCTCAAGTGGCGGCCGTACCCCTGACCGCGCACGGCTGGGTCCAGCAGCAGCTCCACGACGATGGCGCCGCGTAGGCCGTGTTGCACGCTGGGCTCAGCGGCGATCAGACCGACCCACTGCCCGTGAAGCACGACGTCGAAGACCATCCCGGCCGCGAGGAGTTCGACTAGGTCGTCTCGGGTCTCGAGGCGAGCGTGCACTGCGTGCTCGGGCTGGACGGCGACATGTTCGCGGTGTATCTGGGCATACCGGTCATAGCAGTGCAGGCTCTCCGGTGATCGTGCGGTCAGTCCAGGCGGCACCGTGTTTTGGCGAAGGTCACCGATCCGACCGGCCACATTCCTCATGTCGTGTCCTGTGCCCGGCCAGTCACCTGGACGGTTGCAGGTCCAAACGCGGACGTAGCCAGGCGCGAACGCGGCGAACGCCTCCGCAAGAACGCAGCGCAGATCTGCCACGTCGTCGGCGGTGATCAGCCGACTGGCGGCGTCGACGGTAACGAACGGCCGCTGCGGGTCTCGGCCTCGATACCGAGGCCCAGCGAGAACGCTCAAATCGGAGGTCACCTTGATCCATCGGTTGAGGTAGGCCCGTGCGGGCTGCCCACTGCTCGGCTGAGCCGCCGCGAACTGGCGGGCGAACTCTATGTCGGTGACTGCCGTGGTCAAGGCCCACTCGAGTTCCTCGTGCAGCGCAGCGAAACGCTCAGTCTGCGGCACTTCGGCATGCACCCACGGATGCAGACCGGCATCCGCGACGCGGACCACCTCACGCAGCCCCGCCTGCCCCGCGTCACTGACAGTCGCGGTCACGCGCGATCGTGTCTCGTCCACCACAACGGGCATCCTGCCTGGCGCTGCTGGCCCAGACACCATCGGTTGGTACGAGTCGCCTCATCTCACGAGGGCACTGTGCGGACCAGCCGCTCCTCTCGCTCACTCGACACGAAGCAGGGTTGTGCCCAACGGTGGTCGATGATGATCCGGTGGCACTGCCGGGCTCTTCGGAGAGTTCATCGTCGTTGGTGGTGGTCACGGGTGTCCCGGGCGCCGGCAAGACGACCCTGGGCTCAGCGATCGCCATCGCGCTCGGAGTGCCGTTCCTCTCCCTCGACGCGATCAAAGAGAGCCTGTACGCCCGTGGCGCTGGCAACCGCGACGCGTACCAGCTCCGCCTCGCTGCCGAGGCGGAGCTCGCTGTGCGGTTGATGGCTGCCGAAGGCACGGTTGTGGTGGACATCTGGGTCGCACCCGAGCGGGACACCGAACGCATCACCACGATGCTGCTAACACAGGGCAAGAACATCATCGAGCTGCTGTGCCGGGCTCCGGCCGACGTTGCGGTCGCCCGATACGTGCGTCGGCGGCGATCCGGCCCGCACCTACCGGCCGACGAGCCCACTCTGGACAGGATTCGAGACGCCGCCGATGTACTCGAGCCGTTGGGCATAGGCTGCTGCATCGCGGTGGACACGTCTCGGCCGGTCAACCTTGACGAGGTCCTCGATCGTCTGGAGTTGCAGCTCTGAGACTCAGGCCTCCAGTTGCTTCTTGGTGTGAAGATCTGGCTCCGCGACCGACGACCTTGTTCCGAGTTCCAGCACCGTCAGAGGGCAGCGGTGTCGGCACGGTTATCCAGCGCGCGTTTGACCGAGGCGCCGGGAGGTTCAGCCAAGAGCGCCCGGCGCCGCCTTAGGTACACGTGCCAGCTTCGCACCACGACTTCACCGCACCGTCGTGGACCGGCTAGTCTGCAAGAGTGTGGGCGGGGATTTCCCGGCCGTGCCACCCGGGACCGTTCCCGAAGCGCTTCCGCTTGCAGCCGCTCGACCGGTTCAGCAGGCGTCGCATGGACGCGACGCACGCGCCAGCTACCACCAGTCGCATGGGGAGCGCCGATGTCCACTGATCAGACCACGACCATGTCGACCAGTCTGGCCATCGCGGATGCGATGGCCGAGGTGGCCCGCACGATCAACGCTCCTCGCACGGTGGAGGAGGCGTTGAGTCTTGTGGTGGACGCCGCCCGGGACACCGTGCCGGGGATCGACCACGCCAGCGTCACCGTGACGGTCAAGGGTGGTTATCAGACCTGGGCTGCGACTGGGGATCTGGCGTGTCGAGCGGACGACCTGCAGTACGAACTCGACGAGGGGCCGTGTGTCGACGCCTTGAAGGCGGAGACGTTCATGCAGGTCGATGAGCTGCCCGATGACCGGCGTTGGCCTCGTTACGCGCCCCGCGCTGCGGACCTCGGCATCCGCTCGCAATTGGCCTTCCCGCTCTACACGAACACCGGTCCCCTTGGCGGCCTGAACCTTTACGCCACCGAAACCGAGGTGTTGGACGCCGATACCCGGCACATCGCGGAACTGTTCGCCGCGCATGCGGCGCTCGCCCTGGGCAAAGCACGCGAAGAACAGTCTTTGAACACCGCTCTGGCGTCCCGCAAGACGATCGGGCAAGCCATCGGGATCACCCAGGAACGGTTCGGCATTGACGAGGAACGGGCCTTCCAGTTCCTGGTGCGGGTGTCCCAGACGAGCAACATCAAACTGCGTGAGGTGGCCGCCGAACTGGTGCACCAGTCCAATGAACGCTGCGACAACGCCTGACCAGACCGAAGAGTCGAGCGGCTAGGCGACTCGATCGTCACCGCGGTCGGGCGGGTCTAGCCCGTCCCTGCCAAGAGGTACGACGAGATCGACGCCAGCGTCTCCGGGTGCACTGTCGACGTAGGTGAGGGTGTAGCGAGCGGCTGGTGGGCGCAGCAACGTCTCACCGGCAGCATGGGTCAGCGTAAGGCGGCTGCCGCCTCGCCGCGGGGTTCTCCTA
>JACCZI010000182.1 GCA_013696015.1 Nocardioidaceae bacterium | reverse complement strand
GTGCACCACGGCTCGTGGGTCAGGGTGGTCTTCTGGATGGGCATGGTGGGGGCTCCGTTCAGTCCAAGATATTTCGCCCCACAGCGCTCCTGACCTGCACGTTTGCAACGCTCACCCGCATAGCGTTGAGCCGTCCCTAGTCCGGGACTACCTGGACTGAGTCGGCCGTTACTGGCTGCACCTGTGAGCGGGGCAGCCGGTAGGAGCGGGGTTCGGCGACAAGCATGGATGTATCACCGACAGGGGGAGCGCTCCCTCAAAATTGCGTCACACGTGCTCAATGCACTCGGGGATGGGTCAGTCTCAATCGGACGCCGCTCCCTCCTCCGGACCGGTGCCAACGACGACTCGGTGCCCATCCGCGATCCCCTGGGCGGTGTCGTCCAAGAATCCCTCCTGTGCCTGTAGGCCGCGGGTTTCGAACTGCCGCTGTAGGTACGGCCGAACGATCTCGACCGGGGCGCCGAGGTTGGCGTCGACGGTCGCGTCGACGGCGTCCTGTGCCGCCTCGTGGACTCGCGGCTGGATGAATACGAACGTCATGCGTGCGCGTTACCCCTGGATTTCCGGGGCAAACCTATGCGCGATCGGGCGTCAGGCTTCACTCTCCGGTCGAGGGTGTGTGGACGGCGGCGAGGATGCGGGCGGAGATGCGTCCAGCGCCGTAGCTTCGCACCTTCACGACCGCGTCAGGGGTCTCGTCGACGCCGAGCCCTGACCAGAACCGCCGCTTCCATCGTCGTGGTGGCGTCCGCCGCCGACCAGTCCGTGACGACCGCGAGCCGAGCCGGAACCGCTCGACGGTCAGGGCGCGTGGCCGCCGGCTCTCGGGTGGTCGGGGCACCACGGCTCGTGGGTGAAGGCGGCCTGCCGGTTGGGTCGCAACGCGGCGCCCTCGCTGCTAGCAATCACTCGACACGGAGGGTCGTTGAGCGGGCCGTAACGATAGGCGGACCCCGGAAGGCGACCCTGCGTCCCACACATACCGGAGGGACACACTTCATGAAGACAGCCGTGGTCTCGGTCTCACTCTGCGCGGTTCTACTGGCTGGATGTGGCAGTAATGCCGATGAAGATTCGCAGCTCGAGGCCGTCAAGACAACGTCTGCGACAGAGCCGACCGCTATGGCGGCGGTACTTGGCAGTTACACCACCAATCTTGGTGCCGCCCCGGCCGGGCTAACGGGCAATCCTCCCGGCAGATGGGGCTTGCAGCTGATATCGCCGCAGGCGGCCTTCCTGGCCGACCCGGGTGGAGTGCGCTTCCCTGTCGGCAACCCGATGAAGCTCTCGGCGACCGAGGTGACGTTCGCTCCCGACCCCGAGTGTCCGACGCAACCGGGTCAGCCCATGGCTGGCACCTACGAGTGGAGCCTGCAGGATGCGTCACTTGTCCTGACCGAGGTCCAAGACAGCTGCCGGGACCGAGCATTCGTGTTGACTTCCAAGGTTTGGTCCCGCACTGACTGACGGAAGGTCCGGTCAGGACGACCTCTCGGGAATACGGCTGCGCAGGGGGCTGCGTCCAGCCCGTTCACTTGCCGGTAAGAGCACGGCTTCCCGCGGCCCCAACGTCACGCGGAAGCCGTCGCGGTAGGAGAGCGTGTCGGGGCGGTTGTCTGACTGGCGACGTTCAAGAGGGGCTGCTTGCTGAGGGTGGTGCACGTTTGTACCGCTCACTCGTGCAGCGTTGCGTGGTCGCTGCCGGACCACCTGGACTGAGCGCGAGGCGGCCCCCCAGCTGGCTACTCAACCGAGAGGCGGCCCCGGCGGGACGACGTCCATGGGTGTCCTCGAAAGGACGCCGCGGACCCCACCAACGGGTGCGGTACCCCGCAGCCGAGCAGTCAGACAGTTCGTCAACCCGCGCCCCACTGGGGTGCCTGCCAAGTATGGACAAGCCGGCTCGCCAGGAGTATGCCTAAGCGGACTGCCTCTGCGACCGACGTGGAGGCGACGGCCGTAGAGGATTCCGATGCGACAGGTAACCAGAGCGTTGGGTGTGATGGTGCTGGCGGGCGTGATTGCGCTCACTGGGGCAGCGCCACCCGCCGTAGCAGGTCTCGACGGTGACCGGTTCCGGGTGACCACGCGTTCCGTGTCCGATCACTTCAACGACGTAGGGCCCCGTGGGCCGAGCGACGGCGACTCGTTCAGCTTCAGCGAGAACCTGTTTAGCAAGGGTGACCGGGTTGGCCGCGACAACGGCGCCTGCACGGTGACTCGAGCCAAGAAGAACGCGGTCACCGCCCACTGCGTCGTCACCTTGGAGCTGCGCGGCAGGGGTCTGATCACCATTCAGGGACCGTTGACCTTCAAGAGGGGCGCCGGTTCGCCGGACACCACGTTGGCGATCACGGGCGGGACACGTCAGTACGCCGGCGCCGCCGGGTCGGTCCAGGTGGTGGAGAAGCGCAACCAGCCGACCCGGCTTCAGGTGCGCCTGACCAGCTGAACAGCAGGGAGGGAGGCCCTGAGCCGGACAACCCCTTGGCCCACCCGCGCGACCTTGTGAGCCTGGCGGTAGCTGCGTACAGCATTTCCGCCGTCGTGGACACGTGCTGCGCCCTGTTGGAGGGCGACGACCGCTACGATCTGCTGCCGGTGCCACTGAGCTATCTGGGGGGCGCTCACGCGCGCGCCCAGGTCCGCCGTGGCGACCTCGCCTCTCGCCATCAGGACCACTGGCCGCGGGTCTGGGGTGCTCGGGGCCTGCGCTATGCCTGGCTCGCCTACGCCGAACCACCCGTGGTTTCAGGCCTGGGTGACCCGTCGTGGCGGGTGGTGGAGATGGCCGCCAACGTCGTGGCGCTCCGTGAGCTGGGTAGTGCTGCCGACTCGGTGGCGCCGCTCGTCCGGTCGCCCGTGCTCCGGGTCCGGGTCGCGGTCGTCCGCGCGCTGGGAGTCATCGGAGAGTACGAGCATGCCGAGCTGCTGCGCGGCATCGCAGATGTGGACCCCCGCCTGCTGGTGGCCGTTGACGCTGCACTGCGCCGGTTGCGACTCCGGCTCGATCGGACGGTGTGAGCGAGCTCAGGTGGCCGCAGCCCCGATGAGCCAGACGACCGCGGCGAGCAGTGCACCGGCTAGCTCGATCAAGAGCGCCAGGCCGCCGGCCCGCAGCGCCGCGAGCGCCGACCGCCACGCGACGGCGTGGCCACGGAGACGACGGCGCTCCACGATGTAGACGCCCGCGACGAATCCGATCACCAGCCCGACAAGGGGGATGACGAAGAAGCCGACGACGGCACATAGACCGCCCGCGACCATCGTGGCTCGGGGGACGCCGGCCGCTCGTAGGTGCCGTCCGGCCACCCACCACTTGGCTACGGCGGCCGTGACCAGCACCGCGATCGCGATGGCAAGGACGAGCCACCCGACGCCGCTGTTGGTGTCGTAGGCCCAGACTGCGATCGGGGCACCGACCAGAAGGGAGCCCGGGATCACCGGCACGACGACACCCACCACGCCAATGGTGATGACGACGCCGACGAGGACTTCCCCTTCAGCGGTCATGGTGCGGAATCTTGCACCTGCTGAGAGTCGCAACACGGCTCTGGAAACGGCTCTGGAAAATGTAACGGCCCCGAAATGCGATCTCGGAGCCGGGACGGGGCTGAGGGAGGTGCTGGCAGGATCAGCGTTCCTCGAGGGGGGCGCTGGCAGGTGCTGCCGCGAGGCGGTCGGTCTCGTCCTGAATCGTGGTGGCGACCTCACGCAGCTTGTCCTCGTGCTGACGAGCGTGGTGGGCGCAGAACAGCAATTCGCCTCCGCTCGCGAGCCCTATCCGCAGGTATGCCTGGGCCCCGCAGCGGTCACAACGGTCCGCGGCTGTGAGGGCAGGCCCGGTTGCAACAGCAGTCGTCACGTGTGGCCTCGGCTTCCGTCTCGGTGTGCTGCCCCCGGTTGCACCGGGAACCACTCACTGGAACATCAAATCACGGGTGGATCTTCCCCGCCCATCCTTCTACCAGTGTGATCTGGCTCGCTGATCATTGTCCCTTGATACCCGAATGGTGGACCGTGCACGAGTCGGACACGTTGCAATCCGGTCACAGCGCTCCAGCGTGTCGCCAGCGTGCCGCCGCGTTTCGCGTACGCACGGGCGGCGCGGCGGCGCCCCCCGCGGCGTGCTGCCGGCGGTTCGTCGGCACTCGCAGGTAGCCTCGAGATCGCAGTCGCCGAGCCGTCCGGTACGCGGCGTCCCGGCCGTAGTCTCGCGACAGAAGGGACACGTGTGACGGCGCAGCGGGCGACGATCGACCCCACGTACAACGCTCGGCACCTGCTCGTGCTCGAAGGCCTCGAGGCGGTGCGAAAGCGACCGGGCATGTACATCGGTTCCACCGACACCCGTGGGCTGATGCACTGCCTGTGGGAGATCATCGACAACGCCGTCGACGAGGCACTCGCCGGTTGCTGCACCAAGATCGAGGTCGTCTTGAGCGCCGATGGCTCGGTTGAGGTCCGCGATGACGGGCGTGGCGTGCCTGTCGACATCGAGCCGAAGACCGGCCTCAGCGGCGTCGAGGTCGTCTACACCAAGCTGCACGCCGGAGGTAAGTTCGGCGGCGGTTCCTACGTCGCGACCGGCGGCCTGCACGGCGTCGGGGCGTCCGTCGTCAATGCGCTCTCCGCCCGGCTCGACGTCGAGGTCGACAGGGCCGGAGCGACTTGGGCCATGTCGTTTCGCCGCGGTACGCCGGGGGAGTTCGGGGGCGACACCCCCGACGCCGCTTTCGAGCCGGTCTCGGCCCTGCGCAAGCTCGGCCGGGTGAAGACCACAGTCACCGGCACCCGCGTTCGCTTCTGGGCGGACCCGCAGATCTTCATCAAGGGGGCGGCGTACGCCTTCGACGAGCTCGTGACGCGGGCTCGCCAGACCTCTTTCTTGGTCCCCGGCCTCGAGCTGCTGATCCGTGACGAGCGGGGTGCGGACCCGGTCGAGCAGCGGTTTCGCCACGACGGGGGGATCCTGGAGTTCTGCGACTTCCTCGCGCCGGATGAGGCGCTGACCCCGGTGTTGCGGCTTCACGGTGCCGACTCGTTCACCGAAACCGTGCCCGTCCTCGACGAGGCCGGCCACATGACGGCGTGTGACGTCGAGCGCGAGCTGACCGTCGACGTGGCGCTGCGATGGGGAACCAGCTATGACACCGAGCTGCGCTCGTTCGTCAACATCATCGCAACACCCAAGGGCGGCACCCACCTGGCTGGGTTCGAACGCGGCCTGACCCGCGCCTTCAACGACGTGCTCAAGTCGACCCGGTTGCTCAAGGTCGGTGATCCAGACGTGACCAAGGACGACGTCCTCGAGGGCCTCACGGCCGTGGTCACCGTGCGGCTGGCCGAGCCGCAGTTCGAGGGGCAGACAAAGGAGGTGCTCGGGACCCCAGCGGTTACGCGGATTGTCCACGCGGTCGTTTCGCGTGAGCTGAAGGCCTTCCTTACTTCGGGCAAGGCGGCGCAGAAGATACCGGCCCGACGGCTGATGGAGAAGGTGGTCGGCGCTGCCAGGACGCGGATCATGGCGCGGCAGCAGAGGGACACCCAGCGGCGCAAGAACGCCCTGGAGTCCAGCGCTTTGCCGGCGAAGCTGGCCGACTGCCGCAGCACCGACCTGGACCGCTCCGAGCTGTTCATAGTGGAGGGCGACTCCGCCCTCGGTACCGCAAAGTCGGCCCGCGACTCCGAGTACCAGGCGCTGCTGCCCATCCGTGGCAAGATCCTCAACGTCCAGAAGGCCTCGATCGGCGACATGCTCAAGAACGCGGAGTGCGCGTCGATCATCCAGGTGGTCGGTGCCGGAAGTGGTCGCACCTTCGACATCGACGCGGCCCGCTACGGCCGGATCATCTTCATGGCTGACGCCGACTCCGACGGCGCTCACATCCGCTGCCTGCTGACAACACTGTTCGTCCGCTACATGACGGGGCTCATCGCAGCCGGCCGGGTGTTCGCTGCGGTCCCGCCGCTGCACCGCATCGAGCTGGCCACCCCTAAGCGCGGCATGGGCAAGTTCGTCTACACGTACTCCGACACGGAGTTGCAACGCCGGCTCGCTGAGCTGGCGAAGAAGGACGTGCGCTGGAAGGAACCGGTGCAACGCTTCAAGGGCCTAGGCGAGATGGACGCCCCGCAGCTGGCAGAGACCACGATGGACCCTCGGCACCGCACCCTTCGGCGCATCACGCTCGACGACGCAGCAGCCGCCGGTGAGGTACTCGAGCTGCTGATGGGCAACGAGGTCGCGCCGCGCCGCGAGTTCATCGTGAGCAATGGTGGGCAGCTGAGCCAGGACGAGCTGGACATCTGAGGTCACGACAGAAGGGGCGTGCCCGGAGGAGCTGCGATGAGGACCGGACAGCCTTGGTCCTGGCACGGGTCGATCCACGCAGCCGGCGTCGGCTCCCGCACCCTGAGTCTACGCTCTGGACGGTTAGGGCTTGTGGTCGTTCGCGCACCCACGAGCCCTAACGTTCTGTCGGCTCGGACCGGAGCCGCCCAGCGTGAGCAGCGCCGCGACCGCGGCGACCAGGGCACAGGCCCCCGCCCCCGCGAACACGGTCTGGAGCTGGGTGATACCGGCATCGAGGACGCGAAGCCGGTACTCGTCGCAGCGGGACGGGTCCTGCGGGCACAGCTGTTGAACGGGAGGGATCGAGGCAGAGGTGGCGTAGAACCGGCGTAGCCCGATCGCTGTGAGCACCGAGATCCCGACGAGCATGCCGACCATCCGGGCGACGACCACCAGCGCACTGGAGATGCCATGCACCTCGGGACGGGTGCTTGCCAGCAGGGCCGTGTTCACGGGCGCGATCGCAGCGCCGAAGCCGAGCCCGGCAAGCACCAGCGGCACGCTGGCGGCTGGCTGCCGCAGTGCGTCGAGGTCCCACGTCGCCATCCAGGCAAAGCTCGCGGCGGCCATCAGCATCGCTGCGGCCGTTAACGGACCGGCCGGCAACCGGCGTGTCGCCCATCCGCCCAGCAGCGCCCCCACCGGCAGCGCAACCAGGAACCGCAGCAGCAGCAGCGCGGCATCGAGCTGTGAGTCGGGGTAGACGGTGAGACGGGCGAAGAACGGGATGTCCACCAGTGCCGCGATCAGGGCGGCACCGACGAAGAGCGAGACGAGCAGTGCCCCCCACGCCGGGCGGGGCCGCAACGTGCCGTGTGGGATCAGGGGGTCGTGGGCATGGGACTGTCGCCAGGCGAAGAGCGCCGCACAGACAGCCGCCCCAGCGAGCAGGTACGGCCCGGTCGGCGGCAGCACCGCAACCTCCGGGTTCGCCGAGGCGAAGGCGACGATCACACCGCTCAGCGCCAGGGCGAGCGCAGTGGCACCGAGCAGGTCGACACGGCGCAGGGTCGGGCCCCACGAACGGCAGGCCAGCAGTGGCCGGGCAGCGGTCGCCTGCCGGACGGCGAAGAGGACGAGCAGGGCCAGTGCCGCGAGAGCCGTTGGGCTGAGCCACCGGTTGTCACCGGCGACCGGCAGGAGCGCTACCCCGTACGTGACGTCGCTGGCCAAGGCCTCCGGTTGTCGCATCACCAGCACCACGCAGCCCAAGGCCAGCATTCCGAGCAGTGCCCCGAGGACGTCCGGTGCTCTCTTCGTGACATGGTGCGGGTCTCGGCGTGCGGCGACCAGCGCCGCCACGAGAACCAGCGCCACCGCAGTGTTGAGCCAGAAGATCGCCCGCCAGTCCGCGGCTGTCAGAACGGCAGCTCCGTAGAGGGGTCCGACGACGCTGCCCAGCTCCTGCACGGCGCCGACCACACCGAGCGGCAGGCCTCGCCGATCGGGTGGCCAGAGGTCGGCGACCAGCGCGAGCGTGGCCGGGACGAGGCCACCACCACCGGCGCCCTGCAAGAAGCGTCCGACGACGATCGACTCGAGGTCGTACGCCGCTGCGGTGAGGACGGACCCGAGGGCGAACACGACGAGCGAACCGATCAGGACCGGAACTCTGCCGCGCACGTCGGCGATGCGGCCGACGAGCGGCAGGATCCCGACGTAGCCGAGCAGGAACCCGGACACGATCGGCGCGGCTCGTTGCAGCTCGTCGATGTCGAGACCGGCCGCGGTCATCATGTCGGGCAGCGCGAGCACCACGACGTACGTGTCCGCAGCGGCGAACGCGACGGCGGCCGCGGCGAGCCCGAGCAGCAGGCGGGGCACGGTCGCACCGTTCGGCGCCGCCAACGCCGAGTCGGGGGAGCCTGCGGAGCTCACGTCGGTGCTGTGATCTTGACTACCTCGTCGGAGGGGTCGAGCGACAGTGTGTACGTGACGTCGTCGGAGCCGGGGTAGAAGGGGCCGGTCACCACCGCGCTGCGCAGCTCGTCGTCGTCGGTCAGGCCATACTCGACCGCGAAGTCAGCGGCGGAGTCGGCCGATGGGATCAGTGTTTGGACGGTCTGCCCAGCCAGCGTGCCGGAGATCGTGGTCAGGACCTCCTCGCCCTCGCGCGCCGGTTCACCTCCGGCGACCGCCTCGGTCGACGTCAGGAACGTCGACACCCCGGTGTCGGGGTCGAGCAGGGCTGCGGGGTCGGGAGCGCCGTAGCTGCCCGGGTCGATCGGGAAGTAGGTAGGGACAAAACCGACCTTGGCATACACCTCACCAGCGACGCTGACCAGGTCGATGGGCAGCGTGGCGCCTCCGGTGACGACGTGCCCCTCGCCCTCGAAGGCCGGGGTATGAGTGCCCACCCCGTCGGCGTCCAGCAGGCCGCTCACGCCGGACGGGAGGCTCTCGGTGGACATCGAGAACGCCACACTTGCGGCCTCGTCGAGTGACTGCTTGGCCATGTCCAACCGGCCTTGCAGGTCCTCCGGCGGGTCGCCGGTCTCACCACCGCCGCAGCCTGTTAGCGCGAGCACGGCCGTACCGGCGAGAACACCTGCTACCGAGCGGGCTGGCGCGCTCACGATCTCAGCCTCTCACCGATCGAGGTGGGGCCGCGCTGTCCGCCGGCGCGCTGACGGCCGTGATGGGCTGGCTGGCGGGCGTTCCCGACCCGTCGCGGCGCCCCGTCGGCTCGGGCAGGTCGACCGGGGCGCTGCTCCCGGCGCTGGCCAAC